>VXNZ01000006.1 GCA_009840355.1 Chloroflexota bacterium | reverse complement strand
CGCCGGTTGGGTCGAAGGGTATGACATTGCCTTCGACTTGCGCGAAGCCGTACTTAGTTAGCATGCGAGCGGCGTCCATCTTGTGGCAGGTCTTGATGGCATAGCTGTCGCTTTGCATGGTGTCCACAAGGAACATGGCTATGGTTTCGCCGTCGTTGGTGAGATTGGCTATTTTCTGTTGTAGGGCTGTTTGGATGCACATATTAGGTTTCAGGCGTCAGGTTTCAGATTTCGAGTGTTAGCAATCATATGTTCTGATTATGAAGGTAAGTGGTTGAGTTGTCAAGGGGTGATTTTAGAAGGAGACATTTGCAAAAGGTGGTGGTGGACACATATTTCACCCCCATCCTAACCTTCCCCCATCGAGGGGGAAGGGACTTTTGAAATTGTCTTAGTGAGGAAGCTGAAGCATGTCCCTGCGAAGGTAGAGATCGTCGCATGCGAACCTGTTTCCGACTTTAGATTTCTCGCTTCGCTCGAAAGGACAGGCATAGACTGCATTTGTGAAATCGTCTTTCGCCGCCGCTTCTTGCCCCATCATTGGCGTGCGCCTTATAATCAGTGCAGACTGAACGGCATCAGGGCAAGCACGACACCGATTCCCCATATCCCCGAAGGTAGAACGTTCGATTGAAGGCTGACAGCGATTGTACTCTCACACTGGCGATTGACGGGCCGGCCGCGTCCGGCAAGAGCGTCGTCGGGCGGGAGATTGCGCGCCGGCTTGGCTTGCGTTTCCTCGACACCGGCACGATGTACCGTGCTATCACTTGGGAGGCGATACGGACGGGTGTTTCACCTGACGACGCTTGCGAACTGACGGCGATGACGGCTCACGCGGATATGCGGCTCGCGGCGTCAGGGGGCGAGGACAGGCTGCTGCTGGACGGTGACGACATCACCGATATGCTCAGGCTGCCGGAGGTCGATGCCAATGTGTCCGCAGTGTCCGCGGTGAGCGGTGTGCGCCGGGCGCTGGTGGCTCAGCAGCGCAGCATAGCGGCAGACTCCGGCATCGTGATGTGCGGCAGGGACATCGGCACGGTCGTGCTGCCTGATGCCGGCGCGAAGATTTTCCTGACGGCATCGGCAGAAGTCCGCGCTAAGCGCCGCGCGCTTGAGGCGGGACAAGAGCGCGACTTGCAGCGTGTGCTGGACGACATGCGGCGGCGCGACAGGATTGACAGCGAGCGCGACGATTCGCCGCTCCGTCCCGCCGATGACGCCACCATCATCCGCACCGATAGCCTGACCGTCGAAGATGTCGTGCTGCAAATACTATCGAAGGTGCGCGCATGTTAACGGACTGGCTATATCGGATATGCATACCGCTGCAGCGCATGGTGCTGCGGCTGTTCGCCGACTGGAAGGTGAACGGCTTGGAGAATGTGCCGCCTATGGGCGCGCTCATCATCATCGCGAATCACCAGAGCAACTTCGACCCGCCGCTGCTAAGCGCAAGCGTTCCGCGCAGAGTGTATTTCCTCGCCAAGGCGAGCTTGTTCATGGGGCATGCCATCACTTGGTTCCTGAGTTCGTATGGCGCGTTTCCCGTCAACCGCGAGAGCGCCGACATTCGCGCGTATCGCTGGGTCGTCGGGCAGCTCAGGGCTGGCAAGCCTGTCGTGCTGTTTCCCGAAGGCACGCGGTCGCGCGACGGCATGACGCGGGCAAAGCCGGGCATCGCGCAAATCGCATTGCAGTCGCAGGCAGCCATCCTGCCCGTTGGCATCGTGGGAACGCACAGGCTCGGCACATGGATGCGCGTGTTCAACCCGACAGGCAAAATAACCGTGAACATCGGTCCGGTGTTCTCCGTGCCGCCTATCGAGGGCAGACCGAGCCGTGAATTGCTCGAATCGATTTCCGATATGATAATGCAGCGCGTGGCGATGCAGCTGCCCGACGAGATTCGCGGCGTGTACAACGAAGAGGCGATAAAGAACGCGGCACGGCGCGGCGCGGGCGAGAGTGTCGGGTGAGAGTGTAGAATATGTGCGGCATTATTGGATACATAGGCAATCGCGCGGCGGCGCCGATTATTCTTGAAGGGCTTGGCGCGCTCGAGTATCGCGGCTACGACAGCGCCGGCATCGCCGTGCTGGACGAAGTCGGTATGCCGCAACTGTACAAGTCCGCGGGCAAGCTGTCCAGGCTCCGCAGCATATTGCGGAACGGCTTGCCGGAGGGCAACAGCGGCGTCGGGCATACGCGCTGGGCGACGCACGGCGGACCGACCGACTTCAACGCGCACCCGCACTCCGATTACACCGGCGATATTCTGGTCGTGCATAACGGCATATTCGAGAACTACCTAGAACTGAAGCAGGAACTCGTAGCGAAAGGATACAAGTTCAATTCGCAGACGGACTCCGAGTGCATCCCGAATCTCATCGAATCGTACATGCGCGAAGGCTGCTCGCTCGAAGATGCGGTGCGTGCCGTGGCAAGCCGAATGGAAGGCGCAAATGCGGTCGTGGTGCTGAGCAGGAAGGAGCCGGACAAGATAGTGTCGTTCAAGCTGGGCAACGCGGGCGGCATCGTCATCGGGTATGGCGAAGACGAAATGCTGCTCGCAAGCGACATATCCGCGCTGCTGCCCCATGTGCGAGATGTGGCGTATCTTGGGGTAGGTGAGATGGCGACGGTTACGCGTGATGTAGTGAAGTACACGCGCATCGACGGCACGCCCGTCAAAAAGAATAAGGCGCGTGTGTCCTACGAAGCTATGACCGCGACGAAGGGCGAGTATAGCCACTTCATGCTCAAAGAGATACACGAGCAGCCGGACGCGGTTCTCGACACGCTGCGTGGACGCGTGCAGTTCGCTCCGCCGGGCATTACGCTGCCGGAACTTACATTTACCGACGAGGAAATACAGCAGTTCAACCGCGCAATCATCATCGGCATGGGGACGAGCATGCATGCCGGCATGGTAGGGCGGATGTGGATCGAATCGCTGGCGGGCATGGCGTGCGAGGTGGACAACTCGTCCGAGTTCCGATACCGCGACGCCTATATGGACGAGAACACGCTGATCATATCCATATCGCAGTCCGGCGAGACGGCGGACACACTGGGCGCGATGGAAGAGTCGAAGCGGCGCGGCGCAAGGCAGGTTACGCTGTGCAACTACGAAGGCACACAGTCAACGCGTATTGCCGATGCTGTGCTGCCCATACGCGCCGGTCTGGAGATAAGCGTGGCCGGCACGAAGACATTCGTCTGCTCGCTGGTGACGCTGTACGCGCTGGCTGCGTATCTCGGCGTTAAGCGCGGCAGGATAAGCCGAAAGCGGCTGAAGACCATCGTGCAGGAATTGGCGCACCTGCCGGAGATGATAGGGCAGCTCATATCCGAGCAGGCGCAGTATGAACGCCTCGCCCTGAACTACTCCCGCCGCGCGAATTTCCTGTTCTTGGGACGCGGCAAGAATTATCCGCTGGCGATGGAGGGCGCGCTAAAGCTCAAGGAGATAAGCTACATACATGCCGAGGGCTATCCGGCAGGCGAGATGAAGCACGGTCCGATCTCGCTGATAGACAGAAAAATGCCTGTCGTTGCGCTCGTGCCGAAGGACGACCTATATGAGAAAATGCTCGGCAATGTGAACGAAGTCAAGGCGCGGCGCGGCAGCGTAATCGCAGTCGCCACGGAAGGTGACGAGCATATCGGCGACAAGGCGAACGATGTGATATGGGTGCCGCAAGCGTCCGAGAACATCACGCCAATCCTGAACGCCATCCCGATGCAGCTGCTGGCATACTACATCGCCGTGGAGCGCGGCTGCGATGTGGACATGCCCCGCAACCTAGCCAAATCCGTAACCGTCGAGTAGCGCCGCATCCACGCCAAGGTGTTCTCTATATGTGCTGATAATGCAAATCCGATCTGTCCATAACGACACTGGATTCCTGGTTTCGCAGGAATGACGATTCGATAATCAGCACGTGCCAAGAATACCCGTGCCAAATCCCCGTTGAATATACGCCTATCGTATGCTAGTTTAGTGCTATCAGAGGTTGAAATGTTACCGCATGTTTCCAAGTTCGGCATATATCTGAATCCCAGCGAGCACAAGGTGGTTCGCATCACATCGCCATACTGGTTTCCGGAAGAACCCGATTGGGTCTATGTGACCGGTGAGGTGAATGACACCTTGGTGAACATTCGCGAGGCGATCCGGGACAGGCAGCTTGCCGAAAACCCTGACGCCGTTACTTGGGGCAGGATTCCCCTGCGCGACTAAACCCGGCAATTCGAGCGAGGCTGCGGTTGACCGAACACGCGCCTAGTGCACCGTATTTCTACTTCATCAGCTTGCTCCAGCGCTATATTCCGCCAGCGCTGCGTTATCCCGCGTATCGCAAATACTGGTTTGGCACACTGGCGTCCGTCAGCGGCTTCCAGATGCTAACATTCGCCATGCTCTGGGTGGCGTACGACCTGACGAACTCGCCGCTGTTCCTTGGCTACGTTGGTGCCCTCAACGCCATACCTGCCATACTTCTGAACCTCTTCGGCGGCGTGTTCGCAGACATGTTCGACAAGCGGCGTCTCATCATCGCCTGCCAGATCGTCACCGCGTTGCTCATCTTCATCCTCGCGCTGATGACGCTGTTCGATGCGCTGCATATCTACAACCTGCTGCTCATCGCGTTTCTTGCCGGCGCGGTTAACGCATTCGACCAGCCCGCACGCCAGGCGCTGTACCCGCACCTAATAGAGCGCTCCGCCATTATGAGCGCGGTGTCGCTGAACGCCGCAATCTGGCAAGGGACGCGCATCGTGGCGCCCGCAATTGCGGGTTTAATCATCGCGTACCTCGGCACTTCCATATCGCTGTTCCTATCCGGCGCGGGCTTTGTAACAATGGCGCTGGTGATGGTCGCGCTCAAAGTGCCGCAGATAGAGCGCGGCGGCAGCGGCAACGCCGCCCGCGACATGCTGGACGGCTTGAAATTCATCGTCGGTAATTCGGCATTCTCATTCCTCATCGCGATGACATTCTTCAACAGCTTCTTCGGCATGGCGTATATCTTCATGATGCCCATCTTCGCAGTGGACATCCTGAAGGTCGGCGCGGATGGGCAGGGCGTGCTTATGGGTGTAAGCGGCGCCGGCGCACTTGCCACCACGATGATACTCGGCTCGGTGGGTAATTTCCGGCAGAAGGGGTTGATGCTCATAGGCGGCGCGACCGCATTCGGCCTGTCGCTGATGCTGTTCGGCACGGCGTCTCAGGCGTACCCGTCATATCTGCTTGCACTAGGGATTATGCTCTTCATCGGCATATTCAACTCAATCTACATGATTTCGATAATGAGTTCGCTGCAGATGATGGTGCCGAACAGCATGCGCGGCAGAGTGATGGGCTTCTACGGCATGACATGGAGCATTATGCCGCTTGGCGGAATGCAGGCCGGCTGGATAGCGAACTACCTCGGCGCGCCGCTGGCGGTGTTCATCGGCGGTCTCGCGGTCGCAGGATTCGCCGTCGGTCCAGCTATGCTCAACAGGCAGGTCCGCAACATCGGCACGCTAGTGAACCAAGTAGAGCAAACCATGTCATCCGCCCGTCAACAACCGCAGCGCGCCGCATCCGGCGGCGATTAGCGCGTCCATTCCCCGTCAGGGGGAGGCTGGGGTTAGGCTAGGGAGTGTCAAACTGCTAACTTCAACATGACCGATATAACTCATAAGACGATTTCACAATTGCAATTTATACCTGTCATTTCGAGCGAGGCGAGAAAGCTGAAGTCGGAAACGGAATTGCAGGCAACGATCCCTGCCTTCGCAGGGACATGCTTCAGATTCCTCACTTCGTTCGGAATGACAGTATTAGGGTTGCGTTCGGAATGACGGGGTGAATGTTCGGAATAACAACATTAAGGATTTGTGAAATCGTCTCTATAACCCATGCAATCAACACACGCAAGAACTGATTTAATCCGATTCCCAACTTGGAGAAAACAATGCCTGAATCCGATCTACACTACCTCACCATCAGCGAAGCGGCGGCTCTCATCGAAAGCAAGCGGCTTTCCCCTGCCGAACTCGTCGCGGCGCATCTTGACCGCATTGAAAGCACGGACGAACGGCTGAACTCGTTCGTAACGCTGCTCGCGGACGAGGCGAAGGCAGCTGCCGCAAGCGCGGAGGCGGAGATACAAGCGGGCAACTATCGCGGCGCGCTGCACGGCATCCCCGTCGGCTTGAAAGACCTGTACTACACGAAGGGCGTCCGCACGACCATTGGCTCCAAGATAATGGGCGATTTCGTGCCCGATTACGACGCCGCAGTTACAGAGCGATTCCAAGACGCCGGCGCGATACTCATGGGCAAGCTGCAGATGCACGAGTTCGCTCTCGGCGCAACCAGCGAGAACCCGCACCACGGACCGGCGCACAATCCCTGGGACATCACGCGAATCACCGGCGGGTCGAGCGGCGGTTCCGGCTCATCGGTCGCCGGCGGGCAGTGCATGGCGACGCTTGGCAGCGACACCGGCGGCTCGGTGCGCATCCCCGCGTCGGCTTGCGGCATCGTGGGGCATAAGCCAACCTTCGGCCGCATCAGCAGGCACGGCGTCTTCCCGCTCGCGAACAGCCTGGACACCGTAGGACCAATGACCCGCACCGTGCTGGACGCGGCAATCGTGATGAACGCCATCGCCGGCTACGATGCGCGCGACCAGTCCTGCGCTAACCGCCCTGACGAAGATTTCACGCGCCTGTTAGGGCAGGACATCACCGGGCTGCGGATTGGCGTGCCGCAGGATTACTTCTACGACATCATCGACGACGAAGTGCGAGCGGCGGTTCAGCAGGCGACAGGCGAACTCGAAGAGCTTGGCGCACATGTGGAAGAGTGCTCCATTCCCGCGCTGAACGATTCCATCAGCATATCCGGCACGATTCTGCTGACCGAGGCGGCGGAGATACACCTCGACAACCTGCGTGAGCGGGCGGACGACTTCGGCGCGGATGTGCGCGGACGCTTGGAAGAAGGCGCGATGACGACCGCCGTCGCATACATTGCGGCGCAGCGAGCACGCACCGATTTCAACCGCGCTTTTGCGGACGCGTTCAAGACATACGATATCCTGCTCGCGCCGACCAACGCCGTCCCCGCGCCAAAAATCGGCGAGAACATCGTTGAAGTCAACGGGCAGACTGAGCACAAGCTCGCTATGATGCCGCGCCTCACACGCCCGCATAACGTCTGCGGCATCCCCACCGTATCGGTGCCGTGCGGCTTCAGCTCCGACAGCTTGCCCATAGGCATGCAGCTCGCCGCGTCCCCATTCAACGACGCCCTAGCCCTGCAAGTAGCTTACGCCTACGAGCAGGCGACGGACTGGCATACGCGGCGTCCGTCGTTATAGGGCATTAAGACGATTTCACAAATGCAATTTGCCCTTGTCGTTTCGAGCGAAGCGAGAAATCTAAAGTCAAAAACAGGTTTGCATGCGGCGATTTCAGATTCCTCACTGCGTTCGGAATGACAGCATTAGGGCTGCGTTCGGAATGACAAGAACAGCACGGAATGACAGCATTAGGGATTTATGAAATCGTCTCAGGGTATTGCGCCGTGCCTGACAAGACCCTTCCTTCTGGTGTATGATTTGGCGCGTTACATTACGGGAAAATCGACTGACAAGTTCAGCAAGATAACGAAATCGCGGATATTCGGAGGCATAGAGATTTGAGATCACAGGCAAGTACGCAAGGACTATCGCTACATGACGCGGCGCGCGCGATGGGCGTGCGGTTCGCAAACGATAACGTGCCGCAGGACAAGTTCGTCGATGCGAACGGGCTGCGCTTTCACTACCTTGAATGGGGCAACCCGGACAACCCGCCGATGCTCCTGCTGCACGGCTTCGCGCAGACTTGCCATTCGTGGGACTTCGTCGCGCTTGGCTTCAGCGACGACTACCATGTCATCGTTCTGGACCAGCGCGGGCACGGCGACAGCGACTGGGCGCCGGACGGCGACTACTCCCCTGAGACGCAGCAGCAGGACATATCCGCCGTCGTCGATGCGCTGGGACTGGAGGGCTTTGTACTGATGGGGCTTTCCATGGGCGGCAGGAATTCATTCACATACGCGGCGAACAACCCGGGCAAGGTGAAGGCGCTGGTCATAGTGGACGCCGCGCCGCAGAATATGACGCAAGGCACGGACAACATCCGCAACTTCGTACAGCAGGACGACGAACTGGAGTCGGTCGATGCCTTCGTGGACCGCGTATTGCAGTTCAACCCGCGCCGCGACCGGCAGCAGGTGCGCGGCAGCATCCTGCACAACCTCAAGGAGCTGCCGAACGGCAATTGGACTTGGAAGTACGACCGCGCGCTCCGCAGACCGGGACGGCGTATGGGCAGCGACCCTGATACCGAGCAGCGCCTTTGGGGATACATCCGATCGCTGCAATGTCCGACGCTGCTGGTGCGCGGCGGCGCTAGCGACATCGTGGCGCTGGACACCGCCGACAGGATGCACCAAGCAATCCCCAACAGCCGCCTAGCCACAATCGAGGGCGCGGGGCACCTGGTCATGGGCGACAGCCCGTCCGGCTTCCAGAACGCCGTAACCGAGTTTATCGCATCGCTGTAATAAAGACGATTTCACAAATCATGATTTCACAAATCATAATGTCGTCATTCCACACTGTTTTTGTTATTCCGAACGCAGTGATGAATCTGAAATCATCGCACGCAAACCTATTTACGACTTTAGATTTCTCGCTTCGCTCGAAATGACAGAGAAGAGTAGCAAATGACAGAGAAGAATTTCATTTGTGAAATGTCTTGTAATAAGCAAGTGCATTATTGCCCCTATTCTAAATTGCCCCATCCTATGCTTATATAATCAGGGAGACTAGGCTATTAGGGTGGCAGTTGCCAGTCGCGCCGTAGCGCAAAATCCGTTGCGCCATTCTGCTGCGCTGTGCTAGACTTGCTGTTGAGAAGAGAAGGAAAATCATATTTAAGGGGAACTCCCGGGAGAAGGGATTGAATAAGGCTGAAAAGCAAGCCGTAATTGCAGAGCATCGTACCCACGAGAACGACTCAGGCTCTACCGAACTTCAGGTAGCTGTCCTGACTACCCGCATCCAGCAACTCACGGAACACCTCAGAGTCCATAAGCACGACGAGTCCACACGCCGCGGCCTGTTGAAGATGGTCGGCAGGCGGCGCAGGTTGCTTCGATACCTCAACAGGGAAGACGTAGGCCGTTACAGGGCGCTCATCGCCAAGCTCGGTCTGAGAAGGTAGCCCAGTTCACTAGGCAGCGGGGCTGCCTTTCTTCTTTCTCGCGTTCCCCCTGGAGGAATGTTATCTTATGCTGAACTCGTTTGAACACGTTTATGAATCCGGCACGCTCGTCATGGAGAGCGGCCAACTAGCACTACAAGCCAATGGCTCCATCCTAGTCAAGCAGGGCGATAATGCCTTGCTCATCACCGCCACGATGTCCAAGCCGCGCGAGGGCATCGACTTCTTCCCACTAACCATCGATGTGGAAGAGCGCCTGTATTCCAGGGGCAAGATTCCCGGCAGTTTCTTCCGGCGCGAGGGGCGACCCAGCACTCACGGCATACTGATGGCGCGTTTGACAGACAGGCAGATTCGCCCGCTGTTCCCTAGCGACTTCCGCAACGAAGTGCAGATTGTCGCAACCCCGCTGTCGATCGATATGGAAACACCGTTCGAGACGCTGGTTATGACCGCGGCATCGGCGGCGCTGTCCATCTCCGACATTCCATTCGGCGGACCAATCGCCGCCACGCGCGTCGGCTACATCGACGGCGAACTTGTGGTGAACCCGACTTACGAACAGATCGACGAAAGCGAGTTGGACATCGTTGTGTCTAGCTCACGCGACGGCGTTACAATGATGGAGGCAGGCGCGAGCGAACTGCCCGAAGAAGTAGTCTTCGACGCGATCGCGCTCGCACACGAAGTCAACCTAGGGCTAATCGACTTCCAAGACGAAATGGTATCCGCCATCGGCAAGCCCAAGTCCGGTTACGACTCGTTCGCATATCCGGCGGAGCTTGACGACGAGCTCGCCGACATTCTCGGTGATGGCCTAATCGAGGCATTTGCATCGTCCACCGGCAAGGTTGACTTGTACGAGAAGCTGGACGAACTGCGCGCCAAAGTCGCCGAGGCGCTGGGCGAAGACTACGAATCCAATCACCTGCGCGACGCGTTCGAGGCGCAGCTTGAGCAGGCGTTCAAGCACAATGTGCTGTCCGGCGGCAAGCGCCCGGACGGACGCGACAGGCGCGAGATTCGCCCAATATCCAGCGCGGTCAACCTGCTGCCGAGAGTGCATGGCAGCGGTCTGTTCAATCGAGGCGAGACACAGATTCTCGGTGTGGCGACGCTCGGCTCGGTCGGTGACGCGCAGCGGCTGGACACGCTGACGCCGGAAGACACCAAGCGCTTCATGCTGCACTATAACTTCCCGCCATACTCGGTCGGCGAAGTGCGGCGCATCGGCTCGCCCGGACGCCGCGAAGTCGGACACGGCGCACTTGCGGAGCGCGCCATCGCGCCTGTGCTGCCCACTCAGGATGAGTTTCCATATACACTGCGGATCGTCTGCGAGGCGCTCGGCTCGAACGGTAGCACATCCATGGCAAGCGTCTGCGCAGGGACACTTGCGCTGATGGACGCAGGCGTTCCCATTAAGGCTCCGGTCGCGGGCATCTCCATCGGGCTGATTGACGGCGAGGACGGCGAATACGCAACTATCACCGACATTCAGGGCATGGAAGATCATGTAGGCGATATGGACTTCAAGGTCGCGGGCACACGCGAGGGCATCACTGCGATTCAGCTGGACATCAAGGTGAACAGCATCAGTTTCGATGTCGTGCGCGACGCCTTGGAGCAGGCGAAGGAAGCGCGGCTGTTCATTCTCGACCACATGCGCGAGACCATCAGCGACACGCGGGAAGACCTCAGCCCGTTCGCGCCGCGCATGCTGCAAATCAGCGTACCTGTGGAGAAGATTGGCACGGTGATAGGACCCGGCGGCAAGACCATTCGCGGCATCACTGAAGAGACCGGCGCGACCGTGGACATTCAAGAAGACGGCACGGTGGTCATCGGCTCTGCGGACGGCGCGGCGGCGGCGAAGGCCGTGCAGATGATCGAGGACCTTACGCGCGAAGTGAAGGTCGGCGACATATTTACCGGCAAGGTCAGCCGCATAATGGACTTCGGCGCGTTCGTGGACATTCTGCCGGGCAAGGATGGCTTGGTGCACATCAGCGAACTCGCGGAAGAGCGAGTGCCGTCAGTCGGCGATGTCGTGGAAATCGGACAGGAACTCACCGTCGCCGTCATTCAGATAGACGACCTCGGACGGGTCAACCTGTCGCGCCGCGCGCTGCTCGTTGACGAAGAGATCGACCCTAACGGCAGAGAGCCTGTCGGAGGCGGTCGTCCGCAGCGCTCCGGCGGCTACCGCGGCGGCGGCGGCAGAGGCCGCAATGACCGCGGCCGCAACGACCGCGGCGGCAGGGGCGGGGGTGGCAGAGACAGGGG
>VXNZ01000005.1 GCA_009840355.1 Chloroflexota bacterium | reverse complement strand
CCCCACCCCACCCCCCCCCCCCCCCCCCGCGCCGGCAAAAATATGGCGCAACATGATTGTCCTCGATTCGGGCAATGGGTTTTTGGGTTTAAGGTATGGTGGCGCGCAGCCGCGTGGGATGACCCAGTCTAATTGATACTGAGCGGAGGTGTCAAGAGTTCTATACGATTTTTCAGACGGAATTTGCCTATATCGTATTGTGTTTCTTTGACAAACTTAACTTTGTCATATAAAAGCGATTTCATAAATGCTCTTCGACCACCAGATTCGTCATTCCTGCGGGGGCAGGAATCCAGAAATCGTGGAATTACAGGCATCTTGATGTGCTTTTCACTCCCACCCTAACCCTCCCCCGTCAAGGGGGAGGGGATTTGTGAAATCGTCTCAGGGGATAGGGTTTTTCGGTTGCCACCCTGAACGGAGTGAAGGGTCTGAAATCTCTGTGGGGAAACAGGGCTTGTCGCAGGCGAGGGTTTTAGATTCCTCACTGCGCTGCGTTGCGTTCGGAATGACAAGGGTGGGGCGCTGCGTTCGGAAGATGCCTGCGTGGAGCATCCTGCGAGGGTCTTCTCTCTTGCGTCACTCGTCGTCGCGGTCGGTGCGTATTGGGATCAGAGAGGAGCATATAACGAGCAGGACCGGCGCGAAGCTGATGAGCATCATGGCGAGTCTCAGGTCGCCGAGCCTGTCATGGAGCGCGCCTACCAGCGCGGGGCCGGTGGCTACTCCGAATGTGCCCAGCGTCATCATGAAGGATAGCGCGACCGTGGACTCCCGCGGCCTTATGCCGGGCAGGTAGAACGGTATCGAGTTGAGGATCGGCCAGTATCCCTGCGCCACGCCGCTGACGAGCGTTATGACGATGAGCAGAGGGATCGAGTCCGTGAGAGTCATTCCCAGGTAGGTCACCACCATAGCGACCCCAATCGCCTGGAGTATGTTCCTGCGCCTGTTTCCGCTCACCCTCGGCACAATCCGGCTGAGTAATATCCCGGACGGCCCGCCCGTAGCGATGCCGATTGCCAGCAGCAGCCCGGTCCAGTTGAGGGAAACGTCGTACACGTCCAGCATCAGGGTGGGGTAGAAGTTCACGAAAGACGACCACGCCATCGTGGTTCCCATCGATCCCGTGCCCGCAATCCAAAGCTCCCTGTATCCCAGCACGCGCCTGATGATTCCGAGCCTTCCGTCGGCGGGGTCTGCCTCCTGTTGCTCCGATTCGGCATTTTCCTCACCGTCGCTTCCCAGGATCGTCCAGAGCAGGGCAAGAACTCCGAGAGTCACCGCGAAGGTCAGCAGGACGCGCCGCCAGTCATCGCCGACGCGACTCAGGATGATTGGCGTCAGGACCAGCCCGCCACCGACGACAAGACCGAACAGCAGGTTATAGACGCCGGAGACGAGAATGAAGTCTCTTGGCGTGAACAGCCGGTGCATGAGCAGGACGCGGGCAGGCTCGCGGGCGAGTGTTGAGACGCCGAAGCCCAGCCGTCCGAGCAGCACGACGGCGAAATTTGGCCCCCAGCCCTGCACGAACATCAGCGCGGAACTCAGCGTGAATGTAACCGTGGTAAGAATCTTGGGCCTGTATCTGGACACCCACCAGCTTATCGGCAGCGTCAGAAACAGGTTTCCGAGGAACGCCGCGGAGCCGTAGAAGCCCTGCTGTGTGGGCGTGAGGCCGAGGTCGGCGCTGATCGAGGGCAGCAGCAGTCCGACGCTAATGACCATCATGAAGCCCGCGACGCTCGACAGAAGCCAGAGGCCCATGATAGCCCAGCGGTGTCTTAACAGGTTCATCATCTATCTCAACGGGGGAACAAGAACATGCCAGCGTGGCGTTACTCTTCAGCGTAAATGTCAGCGTGTATGACCAGCATAAATGTCACTAACTTATTCGGTGATGGTATCAGATTAGGTTGCATTAGACGTCAAATTGCTCGATCACGCGGACATAATCGCTGAACACTAGCCGGACATGGTCGCTGAGCAGCAATAAGCCCAGCGATTGAAAAGGCTACCGCCTCACCTGCTATAATCGGCGGTAGCAATTGAGGAGGCAGGGTTATAATGGACTTGGAATTGAACGGCAAGGTGGCGATTGTTGGCGGCGCCAGCAAGGGGCTGGGACGCGCGTGCTCGGAGGTGCTGGCAGAGGAGGGCGCGCAGGTGGCGATGTGCGCGCGCACGGCGGCAGACCTAGAACGGGCGGCGGACGAAATACGGGGCGCTACGGGAGCAGAGATTTTCACTTTTGCCGGCGACCTGGACAAGGAGGAGACCATCTCCGAGCTGGTGGCAGGCACTGTGGAACGCTTCGGGCAGTTGGACATCATGGTGAACAACTCCGGGGGGCCGCCGCAAGCTTACGCCAAGGATTCCACCGAAGAGCAGTGGCAGGAGTCGGCAAATCGCTCGCTGTTCTTCTTCGCTCGGATGACGCGAGAGGCGCTGCCGCATCTGCGCGCGCAGGGCGGCGGACGCATCATCAACATCCTGGCGAGCACGGTCTATACGCCGATACCGAACCTGGCGCTGTCGGCGGCAACGCGGATGGGCGTCATCGGGTTTATGAAGAACCTGTCCGACGACATCGGACACGAGAACATACTCATCAACAACGTGTGCCCCGGCAGCATCATGTCGGAGCGGATGATGGAGAACGTGGAGGACCGGGCGCGGGCGCAGGGGATTTCCATTGAAGACGCTCTGGAGCAGCGGGCGGAACAGACGGCGTTGAAGCGCATCGGCGAGCCGCGGGAACTGGCGTACCTGGTAGCGTTCCTGGCGTCGTCGCGGTCGAGCTACATCACAGGCACGACGATGCTGGTGGACGGCGGGCTGGTGCGGTCGGTGATGTAGATCACTCTGAGCGCCTCCCGAAGAAAGCACACGTCTCCGTCCACGCTCCTTGACAGCGCGGGATGGGGCGAGATTGGAAACTGGACGCCGCGAGGAGATTTGAGATGGCAGACAAACAAATTCTGTGCGCGTTTGGGGTTGACCTGGACGCCGTTTGCGGTTGGCTGGGTTCCTATGGCGGGGAGGACTCGCCTGACGATATTTCCCGCGGCATATTCGCCGGGGAAGTGGGAACGCCCCGGCTGCTTAAACTCTTTGAACGACTGGACATCAAGACTAGCTGGTTCATACCCGGCCATTCCATCGAGACCTTTCCGGACGAATGCCGCATGATTGTGGAGCAAGGGCATGAGATCGGAATGCACGGCTACTCCCACGAGAATCCCATCGCCATGTCGCCGAAGCAGGAGGAGGATGTGCTGCTACGCTGCATAGATCTGATTACCGAGACTTCGGGGCAACGGCCACGCGGCTACGTCGCGCCATGGTGGGAGTTCAGCCACGTTACGAACGAGCTGCTGCTGAAACATGGTATCAAGTATGACCACAGCCTGATGCACCGCGATTTTGAGTGCTACTATGTCCGCGTTGGCGACCGCTGGACGAAGATTGACTATTCCATGCCGGCAGACCACTGGATGCACGCCCTGGAGCGTGGCGAGGAGACCGACCTGGTGGAGATACCGGCTAACTGGTACCTGGACGACCTGCCGCCGATGATGTTCATCAAGAATTCACCCAACAGCCACGGGTTCGTAAATCCCAGGGACATTGAATCGATGTGGCGAGACCAGTTCGATTGGGTCTATCGGGAATACGACGAGGCGGTGTTCCCCATAACTATTCATCCGGATGTGAGCGGCCGGCCGCAGGTGCTGCTGATGCTGGAGCGCATCACGGAATACATCCGCTCTCATGACGGCGTGCGCTTTGCAACGTTTGAGGAGATTGCGGACGATTTTCTTGCCAAACACCCCAGGCAGCGACCATAGTTACTACTATGAAGCGGCTACGAGTATTATTTGTGAAACAGTCTCATATGTACACTGGGCGATAGTACGGTTAGAATGTGGAACAACATCCCGAGCCTGAAAATAGGTCCCGACATGCGCCGAGGAGGGATTCATGGTCTCCGAAAAGTCAAGCAGGTCGCTGGTGGTCGTCGAGCTCACTGGCGGCAACGACTGTCTGAACACGGTCGTTCCGTACGACGACGAGCTTTACTACGACAACCGACCCACTGTCCACCACAAGCAGGACGAGGTACTGAAGCTCGACGACCGGCTCGGGCTGAGCCCGCATATGGGGCCTATCAAGAGGTTGTGGGACGACGGCAATGTCGCCGTCATAAACGGCATTGGCTACCCGGACCCCAACCGCTCCCACTTCAGGGCAATGGACATCTGGCACACCGCCGAACCCACGAAAGTGATCGGGGAGGGTTGGCTCGGACGCGCGATCAGAGACCTCGACCCAAGAGGTGAGAACGTACTCACAGGCTTAAACCTCGGCAGAGGGCTGCCAAGGGCGCTATCGTGCGTGGGAGTGCCGGTGGCATCGGTAGGAAACCTCGAGACCTACGGGCTGTTCCCTGACATTCAGGACGAGCAGGCGCGGCTGGACACTCTCAACACCTTTTCACAGATGTACGGTGGGGCCGATGGAAGGGATGTCGTGTCCGAGTTCATCGGACAGACCGGCGAGGCCGCCCTCAAGGGAGCGGACATCCTCAGGTCTGCGCCTGAGAGCTATGATTCAGAAGTGGAGTACGGGGCGAATCCGTTCGCTCAGACGCTTCGCGACGCGGCCCAGGTGATATGCGCCGACCTCGGGACCCGCATCTACTACGCTCAGCACGGCAGCTTTGACACCCATGGCGGCGAGCTTCCCGTTCACAACAAGCTATGGCACGAGGTCTCCACCGCGATTGGCGACTTCATGGACGACCTCAAGGACCATGGACGGGACCGAGACACACTGGTACTGGTCTTCTCGGAGTTCGGGCGCCGAATCAAGGACAACGGTTCGGGCACCGACCACGGCTCCGGCGGCGTCGCCTTCTGCATCGGCGGCTCCGTGGAGGGCGGTCTGTACGGGGAGTACCCCTCACTCAAGTCGGCCGACCAGCTCCAGGGGGATCTGTACTTCAACAACGACTTCCGCTCCACTTACTCGACGATACTGGAGAGATGGCTTGGGCTGGACCCGGTACCGATTGTCAACGGCACATTCGAGCAGTTCGACTTTATTGGAGGGTGAAGAGATGGTCAGCAGGCAAGAGACAGAGTTAATGGCGCATCTGATGCGCCGCGCAGGATTCGGCGCATCCAGGGATGAGATCGAGGAGCGTGTGGCAAGGGGCTACGAGGAGACGGTGGAAGATCTGCTTAATCCTGAGCACACACAGCGCCTCGGCGACGACGTAATCCGAAGGTACCACGCCGACATTCACGAGTCCCGCCTTCCAGACCCGCCGGCTACGGAGTGGCTATACCGGATGGTCACCACCAGCAGCCCTCTTGAGGAGAAGATCGCCCTCTTCTGGCATGGCGTCTTCGCCTCGAGCTTCAGCAAGACCCAGCAGGCCCGGTCGCTGGCGGTCCAGATCGACATGTTCCGGCGATTCGGCCTGGGCAGGTTTGACACCCTTCTACTGGAGATATCCAGAGACCCGATAATGCTCATGTGGCTGGACAACCAGGACAATCACAATGGAGCCATCAACGAGAACTTCGGCCGCGAGCTGATCGAGCTGTTCTCCATGGGAATCGGAAACTACACAGAGGACGATATCAAACAGTGCGCCCGAGCATTCACGGGCTGGACTGTGGGCAACGCGGAGTACATGGCCGCGAGGGCAATGAAGGCCTCAATCTGGCCGTACGGTGCAATCGCCTGGCATTTCGACTACCGGGACCACGACCACGACCACGGCGAAAAGGAGTTCCTGGGAGAGAGTGGGCCATTCAACGGAGAGGACATAATCGAGATAATCGCTCGCCAGCCAGCGACCGCTAGATTCATCGCCAGGCATATCTACGACTTCTTTGTGGCGGACGAGGCACCGGTCCCACAGTGGCCCTACACTCCACCGCTGGACGCAGATGCCATCGAGACGCTGGCGGGCGTGTATGTGGACAGCGGTCACGATATACGCTCTATGTTGCGAGTCCTATTCAACTCCGATTTCTTCAAGGAGGCCCAGTTCGCGCGCGTGAAGTGCCCCGCCGAGTTCGTTGCGGGCGCGATGCGGCTCGGAGGCGGCGTTTCCGAGCCGACGCTGGCTATGAATGAGGCCAACGCGGTGATTGGATACATGGGGCAGAGCCTGTTGGCCCCACCGTCGGTGGAAGGCTGGCATGAGGGCACGGAATGGATTAACAGCGGAGCGCTAGTTGAGAGGGTGAACTTCGCGGCAAAGCAGTTCAACGACATCGAAAAGCCAGGCGTACGGCAAATCATCGACCGGTTGGCTAACGAAAATGGAAGCATCTTCACTCCCGAGGATCTGGTTGATAACTGTCTGGACCTTATGGGCCCTCTGACAAAGGTGGAGGAGTCAACCCGCAACGCGCTCGTTTGCCATGTAAGCAAGAAGGGCGATGTATCCCTCCGACCTCGGACGGCAGGAGAGTCCGACAGCCGCATCGCAGAGCTGTTGGGCCTCATCGCGGCGACAAAGGAGTTCCATCGGGCGTAGCCTCACGGCGTGAAGCAGCGGACCACGGCACTTATCCGGCAAGGAGCGACCACTGAGCGGCGTGAATCGAGCAAATGCCCCTGGTCTGAGTTATCTCAAGACCATCGGCGTAATGAACAACAACCCGACCGGCAGAGGCTTCGGTCATCCTGTGGACCTCGCCATCAGCAAGGGCGGCCGCATCTACGTGCTAAATCGGCACGCAGGGCTCGCTCGAGTCGGTATATGCACTCTCGACGAGGAATACCTGGGCGAGTTCGGCTCCTACGGCCACGAAGACGGGCAGTTCTGGCTTCCGACTGCTATCGCTGTTGATAGTAGTGAGAACGTCTATGTCGCCGACGAGTACCATCACAGTGTCACCGTGTTCGATAGGTCCGGAGCGTTCAAGAACAAGTGGGGAGAGCACGGCAGCGGCGACGGACAACTGGACGGTCCCTCCGGTCTAGCAATCGACGCCGACGACAACGTGTACGTCGTGGACCAGAAGAATTGTCGCGTGCATAAGTTCACCGCCGACGGTCGGCACCTGCTGCAGTGGGGGGAGAAGGGTGAAGAGGAGGGACAGTTCAACCTCCCTTGGGGCATAACTCTAGACACGCAGGACAACGTATATGTTGCTGACTGGCGGAATGACCGCATCCAGAAGTTCACAGCCGACGGCCGCTTTCTGGCCGCTTTTGGAGAGCCGGGAGAGCGCGAGGGCCAGTTCCACAGGCCCGCCAAGCCTGCGGTTGACGCCGAAGGGTATATCTACGTCGCCGATTGGGGTAACGAGCGCGTGCAGTTGCTGGCGCTGGACGGCGCATTCGTGCAGAGTCTCCGGGGCGAGGCCACGGTCTCGAAGTGGGCGCAGGAGTTCCTCGACGTCAACCCGGACGAGAGCACCACGAGAGACCAGTCCAACCTTGTGCCCGACCTACCCTCCCACCTCAACACGCCCTACTTGGTATCGACGCAGACGGAACCGTACTTCTGGGGCCCGGCCTCCGTTACGCTCGACGTTGATGGCAGGCTCTATGTCACAGAGTCCTCCAGGCACCGGGTCCAGGTGTACCGGAGGGTCAGAGGCTGACCGTTGGGCCGCGCGGCGGACTAGCGTTGCCTGATTTCGACACCTGCCGCGATCTCCTGCAGCCGGTAGATGACGTGGGTGTCCAGGTCTCCCCAGCCGCGGTTGCCGCACTGGATGGCGACCTGCTCCACAATGTTCGCAACCGGCATTGGAACGCTCAGCTCCCGTGCCAACTCGTTCGCGAGTCCTATATCTTTTCTGGCAAGAGCCTGCCTGAAGGAGGGAGGCTCGAACTCGCCCCGGAATACGGTCCTCTCTAAGCCTTCCTTCTGAGTGCCCAGAATCATTCTGCTGCCGGCTTCCATGAGGGCGTCCAGGTCGAGGCCGGCCTTCATACCCAGAGTTAGCCCCTCCGCAACCACCTGCCTCACTGCCAGCGTGATCATGTTGTTCACTAGCTTGCATGCACTTCCCATGCCCAGCTCGCCCTGATAGACGACCTTGTCGGCAAATGCCTCGAACACTGGAAGAAGGCGCTCGAACACTTCCCTGTCTCCGCTGGGCATAACGATCACCTCCCTGTTCTCAGCGGCGGCCGGACTTGTCAGTACCGGGGCGTCGAGTACGTGGGCGCCCTTCCCTTCGAAGACTCTCGCTATCTCGCGTATGAGGGAGGGCCGACTGGTGGAGATGTCCACGTAAACGTCCCCCTCGCCAATGCCGCTGACGATCCCTTCGGGACCGAGCGCTACCTGCTCCACCTCGGGAGGCCCCGGCACCGAGCTGAGAATCACATCGCTGGCGGCCGCGACCTCTCCGGGGGAAGCCGCCAGCCGAGCGCCACCCTCAAGTAGAGGCCTAGTCGCGCCCTCCGCCACGTCGAACACGACCATGGGAAACCCAGCCCTTTGGATGTTTCGCGCCATTGGCGTTCCCAAGTTACCAAGCCCTATGAAGCCTACCGTCTGCATGCTGACCTCCTATCGTCTCGTCAAGCGACTCCGCATTCGGTTGCATTGTACTCTTTATGTATCCGTTCTCCCAAGGCGCCCCAGACTCGATGTAAAGCGTCCTCGGTCCCACCTTCCCAAGCCACTCACTGGCAGCCCTTGCTGTGTACTCCGGTCCATTGTCCGAACGGACGTGGCCCGGTGCTAAACGTATCACCATCAGCTCAGAGAGAACCTCGATCACATCGGTAGAGCGGATGTGGCGCTCTGGAGTGGCACGGTGACGGGGTGTATATCAGTAGACTGGGTGGTCACCGACGCGTGCTCCGGTCGGACGGAAGCTATTCCATCATTGGCAAGTGAGCAGACTCTGAAGGTTGAAGGACTGGATGCATTCTCCCGCGTCTTCCCTGTCCCGATCCGCGGGATAAACTCCGACAACGACAGCGTGTTCACCAACGAGACTCTGCTAGGGTACTGTAAAGAACGAGGCATCGAATTCACGCGCTCGTGGGCTTACCGCAAAGAACGATCAGGCATGAAGAAGGACGGCTCGCACTGATCGACCCGCACGGACTCGTCGCTCTTCAGTGTGGCGCTCACTAGGCAACGATAGCAACTCGGGCAGAACTGCAGGAGGGCGCTGTCGTTTCCACTGCCGTGCAGACTGGCGCCTGCCACGCGGCACTGGAGCGCCAGTGGCAGACCGTCTTATTCAAATGGGGCAATGAGATATTGCCCTATGTTCGTGTAATTGCAAGTTGATAAAGCGTACATCTGTTCGCTAGTATTCGTCATGCATCTCCCTGATGCGCGGTAAACCTGACGGAGGCAATATGAGGATAGTCTGCCTGCTCATCACGTATCTGAGAGCCAAGTCGGAACTGCGAAGATACGCGCACCTGAGAGACAGCCCGATAGCCGTAGTGGACAGGACAAATGGGAAGCCTCTGGTAGTTGACACCTCCGCAGGGCTTCCGCAAGGGTGGGAATAACTCTGGAACAAGCCGTGTCCTGCCACAACGGCCTTATTGTACTCGATGCGGACGAGCCGTACTACCGGCGCGTGTTCGAGGATGTCGTAGAGGCGCTGCTTCAGGTCAGAGACCGGGTTGAGGCACAACCGCCAGACCAGACGCTCCCATGGAAGACCTGACGCCGACCGTGGGAGACATCAGCGCAGAGTCCGGCAGACAGCTCAGTCTGCTGGAAGAGGAATCTCGCGCTTGCGAAATTTGCCCTCTGTCTGTATGGGAGCAGGCACTTCGACAAGCTCAGGACGAGCGTGTTCTTAAATCATACACAGGAAATGATGTCATCCAAGCAGGCAAAATACGCAGAGCTTCACTGCAAGAGTTTCTACTCTTTCGGACAGGGCGCGTCCCATGTCCATGAGCTGCTCGCGCAGGCATCGGAGTACGGCTACCCGGCGCTCGCCCTGACGGACACCAATTTGTGCGGTGCGCTGGAGTTCGCCCGTCTCGCCAATAGCCTGGGCATAAAGCCCGTCAACGGATGTGAACTCACGTTGACGGACGGCAGCCGGCTAACACTGCTTGCTCGCACTCGCGAGGGCTACGGCAACATATCACGGCTGCTCACGCTGGCGAACGGGCACGACCGCCGCGAGCCGCGCCTTGACCCTGCGTACCTGCCCGCGCACACCGAGGGAACGGTGCTGCTCGCAGGCGGGCGCGACAGTCTCCTGTCCAACCTTGTGCAGCGGAGACGGCAGTTTCAAGCGCTGGAGCAAACGCGGCAGTACATGGAATGGTACGGACCCGACGGCGTGTACATAGAACTCCAGCAGAATTTTCTGTATGGAGATACCAAGAGAAACAGGCGGCTGATAAATCTCGCCCACGACTGCGGCGTTTCCGTGGTCGCAACGAATGACGCGCTCTACCACACGCCAGAGCGTTGCAGGCTTCAGCATGCCCTTGTCGCAGCCGCCCACAACACGACAACAGACCGCGCGCTGCGTTACATCAGGCCTAATGACCAGTCCTGCCTGAAGTCGGCGGAACGGATGAGGCGCCTATTCCGCCACTGTCCAGAGGCGCTCGACAACATCCTGCGAATCTCTGAGAGCTGCGACTTCAACCTCGACACCGATCTGGGATACTGCCTGCCGGATGCCGATGTTCCGGATGGATACACGCCCCAGTCCTACCTTGAGAGGCTGTGCTACGAAGCCGCCGCTCGGCGCTATGGCTCAGTAACAGAAGAAGTGGAGCAACGCCTGCGCGAAGAATTCAGGCTCATAGAGCTTCACGGCATGGCGGGCTTTCTGCTGCTGTACAGGGAGATTGCGCTGATAGCGCGGGAGATTATGTTGGAGCGCGGGCTTGTGAGTCCCGAGGTGCCGCTTGAAGCCAGGCCGCCGGGCAGGGGACGCGGCTCGTCCGTCGCGCTGCTTGTGGGCTACCTCATAGGCATCAGCCACATCGATCCGCTCGCGTGTGACCTCAGCCTTGAGCGCTTCATCTCCGAGGAAGTGGGAACACTGCCCGACATAGACCTCGATTTCCCCAGGAGCATCCGGGACGCACTGATTGAGCGCGTCCACCAGCGTTTCGGATCGGAACACGCGGTGCTGGCGGGCGCAATCGGCACATACAGGCTGAAGGGCGTCATACAGGACATGGGCAATGCACTGGGGCTGCCGCGAGAGCAGCTCAAGCTGCTGTCCAAGCAGGGACTATCGGGCGACGCGAAGACGATGGGCGAAGAGATGCGCCAGATGCCCGGATTCAGGGACAGGGTGGATGCGCCGGGCTGGAGTACGCTTGTGGAACTCGCGCCGCAGCTTATGGGCGCGCCCCGCTCGCTGGGGCAGCATGTGGGCGGAATGATACTGAGCAGCTCGCCCATCCCGGAGACCGTGCCGGTGAGAGCCGGAGCGATGGACGGGCGCTACATAATGGACTGGAACAAAGACAGCGTGCAGGACGCCGGCTTCGCCAAGATAGACATTCTGTCCTTGCCCGTATTGGACCAGATAGAGGAAGCGCTCGATTCTCACTGAGGATCGCACGGACGAGCGTCCGGACCTGAGCAGGATAAGTCCCGGGGACGATGCGGTGTACGACATGATAAACATGGGCAACTCGAAGGGGGTGTTCCTGCTGCAATCTCCGGCGCAGCTCAAGATAGCGCAGCGCCTGCGCTCTCGCAACCTGCGCGACCTTGCGTATCAGGTGGCGCTCATACGACCGGGCGTGGGCATGCAGGGCAGCGCGGTATCGCAGTTCATAGATCGCTACCGCCACGGCGTAGAGTGGGACTACGACCACCCGTTGGAAGAGCGCGCCTTGGAACGCGGCTGGGGCATTATAGTGTGGCAGGAGCAGGTGGTGCAGCTCGTCATGGATGTGGGCGAAATGAGCGCGACGCAGGCGGATGAGGTGCGCCGTGCATTCGCAAGACCCAACAACGAGCACCTGATAGCGAAGCACTGGGAGCGTTTTCTGGCCGGAGCGCAAGCCAACGGTGTTTCGGAAGAAATAGCGAGGAAGATATTCAACAAGGTTAATGGACATTACATGTTCCCGGAGTCCCACTCGCATGCGTTCTGCATCACCGCGTACCAGGCGGCGTGGCTCAAGCGATACCATCCGACCGAATTCTTCACGGCACTGATGAACAACCAGCCGATGGGCTTCTACCCGGTGGAGACGCTGAAGCAAGACGCCCGGCGCTTCGGCGTGCCCTTCCTGAACCCGTGCATCAATCTCTCCGACGAGAAGTGCGTTCCGCAGGGCAAGTCTGTGCTGTTGGGACTGCGCTTCATCAGGGATGTAGGAAAGTCCGGCGCAGAGACCATCCTGCGGGAGCGGCAACACGGCGGCGCATACATCGGCGCGGGCGACCTCGTGCGGCGCACGGGCTTGAAGCCGCAGGCGGTGGATTCGCTGGTCATGGCGGGCGCGTTTGACGGTGTTACCCCCAACCGCAGGCAATCGCTCTGGGAGGCGGGACTGCACCTGCGTCCGGGGAGGAACGGGCAGGCAGTGCTGCCCACATCTATGGATGCGAGCATGCCGCGGCTTGCGGACTTCACGGACTCGGAGAAGATGGCCGCCGAGTACGCCGTGATGGGAATATACCCGCGCGGTCATCTTATGGAGTTCGTGCGTCCCACGCTGGAGTCGGAAGTGATGACCTGCGCCGAAGTTGACAGACTGGACGACGGCGCGCCCGTGCTGGTCGCCGGCTGGCCCGTCGCTCGGCAGCACCCGAAGGGCAGGGACGGCACGATATTCGTGACCATCGAGGATGAGACTGGGGACGCGCAGGTCATCCTGTGGCCTCACATCTATAAGCAGTGCAAGAGAGAGCTGGGCAGCCAGGTAGTGCTGATTGCGGGCGAAATCTCGCGCTGGGACGGCACTTCCAACACCATCGTGTCCGAGGTGCGGGCACTGCGCTCCGGTGTGCGAATGCCGGAGGCGCATAACTGGCGCTGACGAGAGTCTCTGGAGAGACGACGTGATTGAAAGGGAGCCGTCCACAGTTTTTCTGTGGACTTGGAGTTCCCCGACCGAGTTGGTGACTTCTGGTGATGAATTGTCAGTTGCGGTCATCCTTAAACTCCTTCGCCAGATAACTAACAGTCATATAAGGGGCTGTTACTCTTAGTCATATATGCCAATCTCTGTGCGTGGTCTTATGGGAAGAGTATGGCTGATAGTGTTGGCAGCCGTTTCAGGAAGCTTTGAGAGGCAAGGAGGCTATCACAAGGCGGCGTGGGGGATTTTCTTGAAGTTAGTCAATCGGTGGTGCCAAACGTTGAGACCAATGGAGAGAATCTCACGCTCGATAACGCAGCCTTGCGAACGCTGGATGGCTAGGTGGAATGGATTGATGTCGTATTCGCTCGTCGCGCATCGCTCACAGGTTGGACTGACCACGCTGCGGGTAGCGGCTTGCGCCGGTGCTGTGCGCGATTAGCGAACCGTCGCCTGCGAAGTCGTGCCCTGCGCCGTCAAGCGCCAAGTGAGTGGCAGTGCCGAATCGACTGCGGTAACTTTCTTGTCTATTAGTCCGCTCAAGAGTGAGTTATGCCCACCACTAAGATGTCGCACGCCAGTTGAGAGTCCGCACATCGTTGGATATAATGAAGCCCCTTGGCGCCAACATTGCTGTTGCCAGTATAGGGCAGTGCTGAAGATACGCAAGCGTGGATTACGGAGATGCGCAATGGCTAGAAGCAATCTCGCGTTGATGGCGCACCTACTACGCCGCGCCGGATTTGGGGAAAGTCGGCAGGAACTCGAACGCTATGTCGCGCAGGGCTACGAGTCAACCGTCGAGGAACTGCTGCATCCCGAAAATGCGCCGCCCGCGCTTGAAGACGAAGACCTTATTCGGCGCTACCACATCGACCAGAACAGCCTCATCTACGTGGAGAGTTGCCAAGCCTACTGGCTCTACCGCATGATAAACACGCGCCGCCCGCTCGAAGAGAAATTGGCGCTGTTCTGGCATCACATTTTCGCCACCGGCTACACGAAGCTGAACCAGCCGAAGGCGATACTGAAGCAGGTCGAGATGTTTCGACGGCACGGGCTGGGCAGTTTCCGTGATTTGCTGGTGCATATCTCGCGCGACCCGGCGATGATTTTCTGGCTGGACAACAAGGACAATCACAAAGATGCCGTGAACGAGAACTACGGGCGCGAGATCCTTGAGTTGTTTTCGATGGGCGTGGGTAACTACACTGAAGACGATGTGCGCCAGTGCTCGCGCGCCTTCACCGGCTGGACGATACACAACGCGCCGCTGCACACCTCGCGTGTGTCGCGGGATTCGGTATGGCCATACGGAAGGCTCGACTGGCAGTTCCAGTACCGCGCAGATGATCACGATCACGGCGACAAGGCGTTCCTCGGCGCACGCGGCGATTTCGACGGTGAAGATGTTATCGACATAATCTGTGCGAACCCGGCGACCGCGCGTTTCTTGGCACGGCATCTGTACAACTTCTTCGTTGAAGACGAGGCGCAAGTCCCCGCGTGGCAAACCGTCGCACCTAAGAACGCGGACGCGGTCAACACCATCGCGGCGCATCTCATCGAGACCGACTACGATATGCGCTCCACACTGCGGATGATATTCAACTCGGACTTCTTCAAGCATTCGGCATTCCGGCGAGTCAAAAGCCCGGTTGAAATGATAGTCGGCTCGGCGCGGATAACACGCAGCTTTGGCTTCCCGGAGGTCGAAGACATCAGCCTAGGGTTTCAGTCCAACTTCATGGGGCAGCGCATTCTAGACCCGCCCAGCGTGGAGGGCTGGCACACCGGGACCGAGTGGATAAACACGGCGGGCTTGGTCAACCGCATTAACTTCGCCGTGGACCTATTCTCCGATGAGACCAAGCCGGGCGTGCGCTCCATCATCGACGGCATTCGCGCGCAAGGCAATCTATCAACGCGCGAATTCGTGGACGTCTGCCTTGAAATGATGGGCTGCATTGAGCCGTCCGCACGCACGCGCAGTGAATTGGACGAACACGCCGCGATGCTGGGCGATCTGCGCTTTGATGAAGGTCATGATGACGATTTCAATGAAGACTTCGCAGAACCGGAGCGGCGTATAATCGAGATGATGCAGCTCATTGCCGCCACGCGCGAATATCAGCTCGCATAGCAAACCCGCATAGGCGCACTATGAACTACCGTTATAGCCACCTCATCGGCTTCCTGTCCGTCAGCGGACGCGGCTTCAACAACCCGGTCGATCTCGTCGTGGGCGACGAGGACACGCTGTATGTGCTTAATCGCGCCGGATCGGATGTCGCGGAGAGGATGATTTCCAAGCGCATCAGCATCTGCACCGTGCAGGAAGACTATTACGGCGAGTTCGCGTACGGCGGCACGGAACAAGGGCAGCTGATGTGGCCTTCGGCGATGGCTATGGGCGCAGACGGCAACCTGTATGTGTCGGACGAGGCGTTGAGTCGCATTTCAATCTTTGAGACAGACGGTGGGTTCGTCGGCAGGTGGGGTAAGCGGGGCAATCTGGCAGGCGAGTTCAACCGCCCGTCCGGTATCGCGTTCGACGATGACGGCAATCTGCTGGTCGCGGACGGCATGAACCACCGCATCCAGCGATACACGGCGGACGGGCAATATCTCGGCGGTTGGGGCAGTGAAGGGACGGCAGACGGCGAATTCAGCTTTCCTTGGGGCTTGTCGGTCGATGCGCTCGGCAATGTGTTCGTTGCGGACTGGCGCAACGACCGTGTGCAGAAGTTTGATGCGGACGGCAAGCATCTTGCGACATACGGCGCGCAGGGCATAGGCAAGGTTGCGCTGAACAGGCCGTCCGGCGTAACGCTTGATGTGGCGAGTAACATCTACATCGCGGATTGGGGCAGCCATCGCGTGCGAATCATAGACCCGGACGGCAACCCGCTCGCGGATTTCCGTGGAGATGCGGGCTTGTCCAAGTGGTCGGAAGATTACTTCCGCGCCAATCCGGATGAGTTGGAAGAGCGGAGGAGGGCAGACCTTGCGCCGACTCTCGATCCATTGACGACATACGACACACGCGACGAATCCGCCAGCATTGAGAAGTACTTCTGGAGTCCAACATCGGTCAAGCTAGACGACAAAGGCAGGATGTTCGTTGTGGACAGCTGCCGCCATCGTATCCAAATCTACCAAGCAAGTGAAAGGAAGGGAAAAGCAAATGCTTAGCAGAATGATAGGCGCAGCCTTGCTGCGGTCAGAAACCTTTGAGGAAGTGGAGGCAGACTCCGGCGCCATGGTGTATGCGCTCATTGTGGTGATAATTGTCGCCATCGCCGGCGCTATCGGTAGCTTTCTATCCGAGGAGGGCGACATAGTCAGAGCTCTAATTTTCGGCATAGTATTCAGTATCGTGAGCTGGGCTGTGTGGGCGCTTGTTGCCGTGTTTGTCGGTACGAAGATACTCAAGACTGAGGATACTGAGGCAGACTGGGGACAGGTCGCGAGATGCACCGGATTCGCGCAGACTCCGGGCCTTCTCAGCATACTAGTCTTCGTTCCGGTGGTCGGCGGGTTATTCGGGGTGGTGTCGCTTGCGTGGAGAGTAGCGGCGATGGTAGTCGCAATTCGGCAGAGCCTTGACTATACATCGACCTGGGCGAGCTTTCTTCGTCATCCTAATTTCGTTCATCCCAGTGCTAATAATCAACGCAGTCGCATTCGTCGTACTTAGCTTCGCCTTATAATCATCGGCGTCCGGCAGTCCGGGCGCTTCGAGATTGCCGGACTTACTATTCCTTCCCTCATCAAGGGGAAGGAATAGTTGGGTTGAATCGAATTACGCGGTTTGCCTCAACCTGTCCGGCGCTATTGAGCCGACCGCCTTTACGCGGACGCGCGTGGCGTTGCTGGGGACGTAGGTCAGCGGCACTTCTTCGACATCGACGACTTCGATGGACGATGGCTCCGCGCCTGCGGTGACTGCCTGCCGTATCGCCGCTGCCTTGCAGTCTGCGATCGCTTCATCGCGGCTGTTGCTGCCTTCCAGTGAGTACACGCGCTCCACCTGCCCGCCGATCTGCGCTATCGCCGCGCCGATGGCGTTCGCCACCTCCGCGTGTTTGGGCCGCAGCACTTGTGACGCGCCTGCCAGCGTGTCGCTAAGCAGGATGTTCCCGCCTCCGACAAGCACCACCGGCATATCGCCCCGGCTCAGCTTCACGCGGTCAACGGCGGACTCGGCGCGCGCTTCGATTTCAGCGACGCACCGTTGCACTACGGCGCGCTTCATTCCGCCGAGCCGTCGCCAATCGCCAAGCCGCGCCCTGCCGCTTGCCACTGCTATGTCCGTCGTTGTGAGCGTGTCGCCTCCGAATACCAGCGCCCTGTCCGTCAGTCGATAGCCCACGCTTTCCGGTCCCATACGCAGCGGGTCTTCTTCCACGACAGTGCCGCCGCCGAGCGCGACCGACACCATATCCGGCGTGCGGAAGTTCGTGCGGACGCCGGATATGTCCACCGCGACCGCAGATTCACGCGGAAATCCCTTGACCAGCGCGCCCACATCGGTTGAAGTGCCGCCGATGTCCACGACAATGCCGTCCTCGATGCCGGACAGGTACGCCGCGCCACGCATGCTGTTCGTGGGACCGGACGAGACCGTTAGCACAGGGAATTGGGACGCGAAAGCGGTGTCCATCAGTGTGCCGTCATTCTGGCTCATGAACAGCGGCGCGGCAATGCCCAGCCGTTGCAACGCGCCCTCGATGCCCTTGACGGTTGACACTGCGACATCGGCAAGGCAAGCGTTCAGCACGGCGGCGTTCTCGCGTTCCAGCAGTCCCATGCGCCCGTTTTCATGCGACAGGCATACGCGCATATCCGGCGCAATCTCGCGGATGAGCGCGCCCGCCTCCTTCTCGTGCGAAGGGTCAACCGGCGAGAACACGCCACTAACCGCGATCGCCCTGACGCCTTGCTCTCGGAAGCGCTGCGCCGCATCGCATACACCATCGCGGTCGAGCGCGGCAATCTCGCGCCCGTCGAATTCGTTGCCGCCGCCAACCATGCAGCTTAATCCGCCCATCGCGTTCTTCAGGTCGTCATCCCAGTCAACAAGCGGCGGCAGCAGTTGAGTCGCGGGCAGCGCAAGACGTATCACGCCGGTCGGACACAAGCCCTTGTGCTCAAGCAGCGCGTTTGTGAAGTGTGTTGTGCCAACCATCACCGCAGCCACGCGCTCACTGTCGATGCCCTGTCGCAGCAGCTCGCTGATGGCGTCCACGATGCCCGATGTTACATCCTCGCTCGTCGGCACTTTCGCGGCGGCGCGAAGCTCCTGCCCGTCCATCAGCACGGCGTCAGTATTCGTGCCGCCTACATCCACTCCCAAGAACATTGCGCTTGCCTTACATACTTACATTCGTTACGGGCATTACGGGTTCATTTCGCAGTCCATCCATGCCCATCCAGTAGCGAAGAGACGCGTACAAATCGATTTATCCCCACCCGCAATATGCTTCCAAGAAAAATGGGACAAGGGGAACGGCATAATTACGCAGTGTTTAAGTCTAAAAGCAGTGCTGATGGATTGCGCTGACAGCGTACAGCTTCAAGTCTTACAGTTGCATTACACCGTTGAATCACACCGTCAGGGGTGAGTACTCGGCGTCGTAGCCGAATGCCTTCGGACCTGCCACCGCCAAACCCTCGGGCGTGGTCCACAGCGTCGGCGCGGGAAATCCGAGAATCGTAACGCGCAATCCGTAGCGCATCAACTCGGTGGTAACCGGCTCGCCGCCGTCTGTCGCAACGGCGCAAATTAGGTCGGGCACGATGCAAACAATCTCGCCGTTCAGCCGCGCGATAAGGTTCTCGTTCTGGAAGTCGATAACCATTTGCCCGTCCGCGAAGTCGTCCAGCCCGTCGATGGTAACCGACCCGCGCGCGAACCCTGCGGTGGTGCGCCGTTCGATGTCAACGACCTTGCCGGAGAACAGCACCTTGCCCGGGCAGGTGGCGAGTATTGCGGCGATCGGGTCGCCGCCGTTGTCACGCGCTTGCTCTACGGCACTGCCTAGCTCGCGTGCCAGGGTCAGCGAATTCGGGATCGCCGTGCGCCGCACCTGCTCCGCGGACATAGGCGCGACGGCATAGCACGCCACGCAGCCCATCTGTATCGTGGTGGCGCGCGCCAGCCGCTCTGCCCAGTGCGGCGTAATCGTGTCGCGGATTATGACCGAGTTGCCCTTCTCGTCTGCGACCGCCATCGGGCAGCAGGGTACGCCATAGACGAAGAATGTCTTCATCTGAAACTCCGGGAAGGCGCGTCCCATACCGTCGGCATCTACTACGGGCAGCCCTGCCATCGCAGCCGGTATCAGCGGTTCGACCGAGTTGCTGCCGCCAATTTCGTTGGAAATCAGCGCGGTCGCCTGCTCGCCGGTGTACTCTTCGATGGCGCGGAGTGCGTGGTAGGACTGCAAGTCGCGCACCTTTTCGATGCCCACGGTCGGCGCGCCAATGCCGCCCACACAGACCACGCGCGCATCGTCCGGCAGTTCGTCCGGCGACAGCACGCTAACGGGACCCCACTCACGGATCGCCTGCCGCGCGCGCAGTCGCCCGATATACGGATTGCCGCCGCCACCCGTGCCCAATATACCCGCGCCGGTGGCGATGTGCGCCAAATCGTCCTCTGTAACCTGCCACATACTTTCGAATCCTTGCCGAAGTAGTCTCAATTAAGCTACAAAAAGTGTATTTGAGGGTGAGGTGAGTGTCAAATTACTTGGGTCGATAAGACGATTTCATAAGTGCAATTTATGCCTGTCATTTCGGGCGAAGCGAGAAATCTAAAGTTGGACACTGGTGTGCATGCAACGATCCCTGCCTTCGCAGGGACATGCTTTATATTCCTCACTGCGTTCGGAATGACAAAGACAGCACGGAATGACAACATTAAGGATTTGTGAATTCGTCCTACATCGATAGGCAGGATGGGCAGGATGGTGAAATGACTCCCAATTCGGCACATGATTTTGCTGGAACGCTGTGAATCTCTATGCTAGTCTCATTGCGAACTGCTGTAGAAGAGGTGCGAACATGGCGCGAAGCAGTGCGGCGACAGTGGAAGAATACCTAGACGAACTCGAACCGGACAGGCGCGAGCAGATGAAGGTCGTCCGTGATGTCGTCCTAGACAGCCTGCCGGACGGATATAGCGAGGCGATGAACTGGGGCATGATTTCGTGGGAAATACCGCTTGAGCGCTATCCGACGACATACAACAGGCAGCCGCTGATGTATGCCGCGCTCGCGTCGCAGAAGAACTATATGTCGCTGTATCTGATGTGTGTGTACGCTCACGACGGCGCAAATGACGAATTCGAGCGGCGCTACAAGGCGACCGGCAAGAAGTTGAATATGGGCAAGTCTTGCGTGCGCTTCAAGACCACTGACGACCTGCCGATGGACCTGATTGCCGAGACGATAGCATCCACGTCGGTGGAGGCGTACATCGCCGGCTACGAGGCGTCCCGAAAGAAGACGCGCAAGAAGAAGTAGCGGTCCCTGCTATTTTCGCCGTATCCGTCGCAAAACCTTGAAGTATTCTCGCGCAAGCAAGATAATGTTCTATAATCCCGACGGTTTGTCCCATCACGCGCGGAGAGGTGCTGGAGTGGACGAACAGGCACGACTGGAAATCGTGTGTACCTTTATCGGTACCAAGGGTTCGAATCCCTTCCTCTCCGCCATTCCACCGGCACGGCGCTAACATGTCTATGAACTGGAAGAACGACCCCAACTTGAGCGCGATGAGCGACAATGACCACCTGACGCAGGTCGCGCACAGCTTGACTGACGCGATTCACGACAATCCGGAAGACGCCCGCGCGTGGTTCTTGCGCGGCAACGCATACCTAGACCGCGGCGCGAACGACTTCGCAGCGAGCGACTATTCCAAGGTCATCGAGCTTACTCCCGACGACTCCGTAGCGTACAACAATCGTGGCATCGCGTTTCGCAACAGTGGGCTGACAGACCTAGCCATCGCCGACTATACGAAGGCACTTGAACTAGACGCCGACTACCGGGACGCCCACAACAACCTAGGAATGGCGCTTTCCGACAAAGAAGAATACGAGCAAGCCATCGTCCATTTCACGCGCGCCATCGAACTCGATCCCAACTACTGGTACGCTTACAACAACCGAGGCATGGCGCTCTGGGCGACCGGACGCCGCGACGACGGCATCCGCGACTACGAGCGCGCCAAGCGGCTCGCCACCGAACGTCGGTAGCGTTCATTTCCCCTCACTTCCTTGCCTTTCCCTCGCCTTCACCTGTCCCTGTGAGACATTGCGCAAAATTGCGTAATAATCGCCCAGTACCTACTTGACGCGAACACTTATTCGTTCTAAACTTGTTCTATCAATTGTGCTAATGCGCATATAACTTGACGGAACGATGGAACAAGGAGGAACAATGGCAAATCCAGTAGTGCATTTCGAGATTGCGGGTCCGGACGGCCCAGCGTTAAAGCAGTATTACAGCGACTTGTTCGGCTGGGAAGTACAGGACTCCGGGCCGGATATGGGCAACTACGGCTTGGTGTCGGCTGCGCATGGCGGTATCGGCGGCGGCATCATGGAGACCACCGACGACATGGGCGGCATGGACAACTTCGTTACCTTCTACATTGAGGTTGACGACCTTCAAGCGGCGGTGGACAAGATTGGCGAAAGCGGCGGTTCGACAATCATGCCACCGATGGAGATTGCGCCGGGAGTCGGCTCCGTGGCGATGTTCTTAGATCCCGCGCAGAACGCGATCGGCCTGTACGCGCAATCGCCCGATTGGGATGGAGTGATGCCGCCGAAAGTTGATGCGCCGCCGGTCGTGCATTTTGAACTCGGCGGCAGCGACGCGGCGGCGCTCGAAGACTTTTACATCAAGAATTTCGGCTGGCAGATTAATGCCGTGGATATGCCCGATGGCATGTCGTATCGCCTAGTACAGCAAGCCGGTGAATACGGCATTGGCGGTGGCATATTCCAGCACATGGAAGGCATGCCACCGAACGTGCCTGGCATCGCAATAGGCGTGGACGACTTGCAGGGTTATCTCGACAAGGCAGTCAGCCTAGGAGGAACTGCGCTGATGCAGCCCGGCGAGATACCGGGCGGATTTGGCTCAATCGCAATCTTCAACGACATCGCTGGCAATCGTATTTCCCTATACGCGCCGCCGGCGGATAACCAATAGTCAAATTTAGGCACATAATATAGTTCCCCCCAATTAAATCGTTGCTCTGTCGTCGTCGCATCCCTTACACGACGGCGGCAGGGTAACGACATTGCGTTGGGCGAACTCTCGCATTGAAAGGAAGCAGAAATGGTCAGGCACTTCGCCAGCATCGCAGAGGTCGTCGAAGACATGGGCGCCGCAGTGTATTTCTACCGAGACGTGCTGGGCTTAGAGGTTGAAGTCCACAACGAAGGATATGCTAATGTAACCGTCGCCGGAATGCTGCACTTCGGCATCTGGTCGCGCGAAGAAGCGGCAAAAGCCACCTACGGAAGCGCAGAAGCCGCTGTCCGAGTGCCGCTCGGCTACACCGTCGGCTTTGAAGTGGACAACGCCGCCGCAACCGAAGAACGCCTCTCATCCGCTGGCATCGAAGTAGTGCAGCCCACCAAGACCGAACCCTGGGGGCAAGTAACCAGCCGCTTCACATCGCCCAGTGGTGCTCTATGCGAAGTCGCAGAAACACCCTGGGCGCGTAGAATCACGCAGCCGATAGTAGCCGGAGCGGAAGAGTAGAGACGATTTCACAACTGCAATTCATACCTGTCATTTCGAGCGATGCGAGAAATCTAAAGTCGGAAACAGGTTTGCATGCAACGAATTCAGTCTCCTCACTGCGTTCGGAATGACAAGAACAGCGCGGAATGACAACAGTAGGGATTTGCCAAATCGTCTCGTCTATTGTCAGTTACCATCCAACGGCACACCCGTCGTTGCGCGGCTCGCTGCCGCCGGTCAGTGCGCCGGTCTCCGCGTCTCGGGCGATAACTTGCCCTCCGCCAAAGTAGAGAGGATGCGAGTCGGTGATGACGATGCGGTGTCCGCGCCCTCGCAAGTCGTCAGCGATATTGTCGGCGATGCGTGGCTCTAGGCCGACTTCGCCCTCTAAGGGGCGGTAGCTGAATCGTGGTGAATCTAGGGCTTCCTGCGGTGACATGCCGAAGTCGATTAGGTTGCTCAGAACCTGAATCTGTCCCTGCGCTTGCTGCACTGTGCCCATCACGCCGTAGCTGAGCCATAGTTCGCCGTCTCGCGTTGCCATGCCCGGAATCAGCGTATGGAATGGGCGCTTGTTAGGCGCCAGCACGTTGGGATGGGTGGGGTCTAGCGAGAACGATGCGCCTCTGCTGTGTAGTGCGATTCCTGTGCCCGGCACTACCAACCCTGTGCCAAAGTCGGAAAAGACGCTGTTGATAAGCGAGCAGGCGTTGCCCGCACCGTCGATGCAGGTGATATACACCGTGTCGCCGTCCTGTCGTCGCAGCCCGACCGGCACGTCGTCCATCGCTCGGTCGCCGTGAATACTCTTGCGCCGCTCGCCCGCGTACCACTTGGATGTCAGCATGCCGATGTCCGCGCGCATGTGCGCCGGGTCGGTGATGTGGTACATGCCGTCCGTAAGCGCGAGCCTCGCGGTTTCTATCAGGTGATGGTGTCTGTCGGCGGACTGCGCCCCCATCGCGCCGATGTCGAATCCCTCGGCAATGTTCAACGCCAGCAGCACATTTACGCCCTGATTGTTAGGTGGGCATTGCCAGACATCCACGCCTCTGTAATTCGTGGTTATCGGCTCTTCCCAGCTTGGCGTGTGCGCTGCCATATCTTCCGCGCTCAGCCAACCGCCGCGCTCTTGCACGAATGCCGTGATGCGCTCCGCCGTATGCCCGCGATAGAACGCGTCCGAGCCGCCATACGCAATCGTGCGCAGCGTGTCGGCGAGCGTGGGCATCGCCATCACCTCGCCAGCGCGCGGCGCTCTGCCCCGCATAAGCAGTTCTTCGCCCGCATGGTTCTGTTTCAGTCGCGATTCCGCGCCAGCCCATTGAAAGGAGACCATCTCAGACACGGGGTAGCCGTTTTGCGCGTAGTCGATTGCCGGTCGCAGAACATCGGACATCTCCATATTGCCAAACCTGTCCAGCAGCGCTTGCCAGCCGCTGACTGCGCCGGGTACCGTGACCGCATACGGGCTGTTGTCCGGGATGCTATCGTATCCCGCTGAGCGCAAGGCATCTGCGTCAGCGTCGGACGACGATCGCCCGCTTGCGTTCAGCGCGTACAGCTTGCGCGCCTCCGCGCTCCACACCAGCGCGAACACATCTCCGCCTACGCCGGTAGAGAACGGCTCAACGACATTCAGCGTCGCCGCTGCCGCCACCGCCGCGTCCACCGCCGAGCCGCCGCTCATCAGCATCCGCAGCCCCGCCATCGCCGCTAACGGCTGGCTGGTCGCTACCATCCCGTTCAGCGCTCTCACATTCGAGCGCCGCGAATCGAACTTCATTCTGCTCACTCCAGTGTCTGTTTCGTCCTGAATACGCCACCGATAGCAGCCGCTCGCAATGTCGGCTCGATGAGCACTACGCGCGGTCCCTTGTCGCTCAGCCGCACAGAGGCATCCTGTCCCGGTCGCAATGTGAACGCGCGCTCGCCGTCCAGCGCGACGGTGCAAGGTCGCAGTTCGATGTACACGCACTCGCCGAAATCAATCGCCCGCCAATCTCGGATTCCGACGGGAATTATCATGCCCGGCGCGACCGGTGCTGCCACGCCTTCGCCGCCATCGCCAAGTCTTATGTGCAGCCCTTGCGGATCGGTGAGCGACAGCGGCATCAACTGCGCGCCGATCGCTGACAGTCCTATGCTAGCAGGCTCTGCGCGCGCGAGAAAAAGCTCGTCCACCGTGCCCATATCCCAGATGGCGCGCGCGCCGACGAACCGTTCCTTGGAAATTGCCACATCCACAAGCGCGATGTCCGCGAGTTCGCCGTCCACATGCACTTCGAGCCGCTTGCTGCGCGCCGTCGCGTCTTTGAGCGGCACGAGTCCTTGGGCGACCAATCCTGCCGCAATGCCGGCGAGTGTGCCTTCCGTCATCACCGGAAAGACATTGTTCGTTCCCGTGGACACTGGCACTAGCGGCACATCTCCGCATCCTTTTGCCACCGACTGGTTCGTGCCGTCGCCGCCCAGCGTGATGATGCATCTCACGCCCATCTCCGCCATCAGGCTCGCCGCGCGCACAGAGTCTCGCGCCGCGTTGAACACAATCATATCCACGAATTCGACATCGAGATTGTACTTGCCGCCGTCCAGCGCGCCGTTGCCCAGACGCGCCATGTCGGGCATCATCAGCACACGTTCGACGCCCACGGCGTCCAGCCCGGCGAGTATCCGCTTCAGGATGTTCACCTTTTCCTGATTCGGCACGAACCTGCCCTGCGCAACCAGCCTGCGAATATCCTTGCCCGCTGCCGGATTCGCTATTATTCCTACGCTCGCCAATTGTCCCTCACATGCAGTCTCGATTCAGTCCCCATTCGGTACGACGGCTTCAACTTTGCAGGTATCTCGCCATTCGGACCGTTCCCGGCACTACGACTTTAGAATACCTAGATTGCCCGAATGACAAGGAAACTGCGACGAGTGCTATACTAACACTTCGCACGCTGATAGGGGGAATATCAATGGCTGAATACGCTCTGGTCGCCGATGTGGGAGGTACGCGAACCCGCGCTGCCCTCGTAAGCAGGTCCGGCGAAATCACCGCGCACCACTCCACCGACACGATGCCGCAGCGTGGCAGGGACGCTGTGATGAGCAAACTAGCCGCCGCTTTGGAGCATGTCGCGTCAGCCAAGCCTGCGCAAATCGTAGGTGTGGGGCTGTCGCTCGCGAGTCCGGTTGAACCCGGCACCGGCGTGATGTACAACCCGCCTAATCTCGGTCCTGAGTGGGATATGTACACGCCTATCCCATACCTATCAGAGCGCATGTCGCTGCCGGTGTTCGCGGGTAACGACGCCACGCTCGGCGCGGCTGGCGAGCACGCATACGGCGCGGGCAGGGGATGCAGCAACATGGTGTATATGACTGTCAGCACCGGCATCGGCGGCGGGGTCATCATCAACGACAAGCTGTACACAGGCACGCATGGCTTCGGTGGCGAGATCGGGCACATGACCATCGACCAGAACGGCGCACTCTGCAACTGCGGTAATGTCGGCTGCTTGGAATCGCTGGCGTCCGGCACGGCGCTGGCGGTCAGAGCGCGCAATTGGCTTCGCGCGGGAGCGCACAGCGATATTTTGGACATGTCCGGCGGCGACATCGACGCAGTGAACGGGCGAACTATCGCGGAGGCTGCCAGGGAAGGCGACGCCGTGGCGCTGTCCCTGATGGAAGGGATTGCCGGGCATCTGGCGACGGGCGTCATTAACCTGATGCACATCTTTGATCCGGAAGTAATCGTTATAGGCGGTGGAGTAGGGCAGAATCTTGATATGTTCATGCCCGTCATAGAATCCGAAGTCAAGCGTCGCGCGATGGCGCACTTCAAGGGCGCTGTGCCAGTCGCGCCGTCCCAACTCGGCGATGATGTGAGCCTGTTTGGCGCGGCTGCGCTGGTGTTTGATGCGGTTTGATGCCGCTGCCTTAATTCACGTCTATGTCTCATGCGCTATGCAGGCCGGTGCCAGACTTGGGCACGTGACGCTGCTTTCTCTTGTTAATACTATCGCACAAAGGCAGGAACGTATCATGACAGTTCGCATACGGCAGGCAGTACTCGCCGATGCGCCCGGCATAGCTAAAGTGCATGTCGATTCGTGGCGAACGACATACGCCGGAATCGTGTCGGACGAATATCTGGCAAGCCTTTCGTACGGCGCGCGGCAAAAGGTGTGGGAAAATGTCCTAGGTGCGGACAAGCCCTACAACTGCATAATTGTCGGGGTGACACTTGACGGCGCAATCGTGGGATTCGCGCATGCCGGACCTGAACGCGAAGGCGAAACAGGATACGATGCGGAGTTGTATGCAATATACCTGTTGCAAGAGCATCAAGGCGGAGGTGTTGGGCGACTTCTTACCATTGCGGTGGCGCGGGGTGTGTTGGATGCCGGTATGACTTCGATGATGCTGTGGGTGTTGGAGGATAACTACAACGCCAGGCGATTCTACGAAGGGTTGGGCGGCGCAGCGGTTGACAGGAAGTGCGTGCAAATTGGCGATGTGGTACTTGTCGAAGTCGCCTACGGTTGGAACGACATTGAGCGGCTCGTTGGCTAAAACCCGAGTCCCAGCGGGTCTTCATCGAACTCTAGGTTTTCGAGCGCTTCTGCTGCGGCTTCTGTGAGCGCGTCCTCGCCCACATCCAAGGCACGGCGCAATGCGCGCTTTGCCGTCGGGCCGCCTATGTTGCCCAACGCGATGGCGGCGGCACACTGGACTTCAATGTCTTCATCGCCGATGAGCGCCGCAATCTGCGGTATTGTGGATTCCTCGCCCAGCAGACCGCACGCATTCGCCGCTTCGTATCGTATCGCCGGGTCCGCCGCATTCGTCTCGCTGAGCGCAATCGGCAGCCACACACTGTTGGAGCTGCGACCCATCGCGTATATCGCGGACTGCCGCATCGCAGAGTCTTCGCTTTCGTACGCCGCCCGTACAATCGCCGAAGTCTCATCCGTGTCGAAGCTGCCCACCGCTTCAATAGCCCGTCGGCGCACATCGCGCGCTTCGTCGCGATTGGCAATGACCGCGAGCAGGGCATCCCGGACGCGCTGACTATCCCGCGACATCAGCTTGCCTTGTTGCGCCAAGTCTGCATATTTTGACAGCGAGATCGCCGCCGCCGCCCGCACATTCTCGGAAGGGTCGCCGCTTAGCAGTCCGATAAGCGGCCGGATGAGCGCGCGGTCGTCCGTTTCCAGCAAGCCGCGAGTCGCCTGTTCGCGCACGATTTCGCATTCGTCCGACAGGCACACGCGGAAGATCGCGCTGAAGTCTAGCTCAAGATTATCCTCGCTGAGTTCAGTCAGCGCCGCAAGCACTTCTCGCCTGCGCTCTCTACCCACGCCGCGCCACAGCCTTCGGAAATCGCGCGCGTCGTCCCGCGTCAGGCTCGACAACTGAAGCAAGCCCGAACGCTTCACAGGGCTTGATTCGTCGCTGAGTTCCGCTATGTATGAATCGAGTGTCATCGCTGGCAATCTCCTAGTCGTGGGCGCCGCCGTGAATCCCGTAATCGCTGTGCCTATTGAGATTAAGTTAGTGCGCGAAAGGCTGTCAAGAATAATTTGCGCAGCGAAGCGGATTGGCGGGGTCGCGTTCTGTTGAAGAATTGCCGCTGCTTGACACTTTGTTCACCCGCTCGTACTATTCCACTGATACGGTGTGCTTGCGATTGCATGCAGTTCGCAGCGCTCATAAGACACTTTGCGCAAAGGAGGGCGAGAATGGTTGACATCATCATCGAGGGCGGTCAAGTTGTAACTCCTGCAGGTGTCGGAATCTTCGATGTCGCAATTCACGGCGAGAAGATTGTCGCCGTTACGGAACCCGGCGGGTTAGACATCGAAGCAGGCAAGCGTATCGACGCCTCGGGGAACATTGTCATCCCCGGCGGTATTGAACCGCACGCGCACATCGGGGGACCGCGTCAACCCGAACGCTCGGGTGCGGAGCCGGTCTCGCTCGCGGCGATATACGGCGGCACGACCACAGTTCTGGACTTCGCCAATCAGGTGCCGGGACACGACCTGCATCACGCGCTCGGCGAGGCGGCGGACAGGTGGCGCGGCAACGCATACACCGATTACTCGTACCACCCGATTTTCACCAGAGGCGCGGAAGACCATGTTATCGGGCAAATTGGCGAACTCACGCAGGACGGCTATGCCAGTTTCAAGGTGTTCACCACCAGCATTCGGCCGCCAAGCCCACAAATGCAGGATAACAAGACGGACTTCGGCAGGCTGTCGGCCATCATGGACGAGGTTGCGGCGAGCGGCAGTATCCTAATGATTCACTCCGAAGACGACGACATGGTTATGTACAACTACGACCATGCTAAGGAGTGGGATTGGTGGGACTGGTGGAATATGCACCATGTTCACTCCAATCTGTCTGAAGATGTGTCGTTCCGGCGCGCCATACGACTGGCAGAGCAGAAGCGCTGCCCGGTGTATTTCGTGCATGTCAGCGCGGGAGAAGGCGTGCGTGCGGTCACTGAAACCCGTGGGGCAGGCTTCCCGATTTACGGGGAGACTCTCCACAATTACGCCTGCTTCAACGCCGAAAACTACCGCGAAGAATACGGCATGAAGTATCATACCTACCCGTCTCTGAAATCACCCGAAGACGCGGATTCGCTCTGGCAGGGCTTGTTGGACGGCAGGCTTTCCACGATTGCGACAGACCTTGTGTCCACCACTTGGGAAGAAAAGACGCGCTTCAAGACCGTAGCCGATGTTACGGGCGGGCACAACGGCATCGAGACGCGCGTTGGAATCGCGTACACTGAGGGAGTGGTGCGGCGCGGCATGTCGCTGCAGCGATTCGTGGACATCACATCCACGAACGCCGCCAAAATAATGGGCTTGTATCCGCGCAAGGGGATAATCGCCGCCGGCAGCGATGCGGACATCACCATTCTTGATCCGACCATCAAGGGCGCGCTGTCCCTCGACGACCTGCACCTTGAAGACTATAGCATCTGGGAAGGCTGGGAGATTGAAGGCTGGCCTGTTACGACCATTCTGCGCGGCAATGTGATGATCGAAGATCGTGAGCTAGTCGGCACACCGTCAGTCGGACAGTTCGTCCGCCGCAAAATCGCTCCGGAAGTCCTAGCGCGCCCCGTCTGTTAGTTCATAACGAACAGCGCACTCAATGTCAGTAGTGACACAATCCACTTGTCGTACTGCACGACAGGCTTGGCAAACACAGAACATCGAAAAATAGGAGGAACGAAATTGGCATCACTCACATTGGCGGACGCCGAAAGCGTAATCGCCGGCGCCCGCGCGAAAATGGAAGAGATGGGCGTCAAGCTCACAATCTCGGTCGTGGACGGCAGGGGGGACCTAATCGCGCTCGCCCGCGTTGACGGTGCATCGTGGCGCACGCCGTACATTTCGCAGGGCAAGGCAGTCGCGTCAGCCACTTGGGGCTTGTCTAGCGCAGACATGGCATCCCGCTGGACCGAGCCGATATTCCCCGGCTTTATGGCGATGCAAGGCGGACGATTCATCCCCAGTCAAGGCGCGCTGCCCATCTACAAGGATGGCGAGCTAGTCGGCGCGGCAGGCGGCAGCGGCGGAACTCCGCAAGAAGACGAAGACTGCGTGAGAGCGGGCATCGAAGCGGCGGCAGGGCTGGTGGAGAGCGCGTAACCGCCGACGATTTCACCTCCACCCTAACCTTCTTCGGTTAAGAGGGCAGGGACTTTCTTACCCATCATTCGTTTCCCACAACCGCAAACGCATGCGCCGCCAGCACGCGCACATCTCTTGGCGGCGGCACGGCATCGCCATGCCCTGCATCTAATGCCTTGCCGCTCGCCAAATCTTCGCGGCATACCCAGCGCCAGCCGTCGTTGAGCACGCCCGGTGTGCCGATGGGCTTGCAGAAGTAAATCATGTCTATGTGCTGGTGCCACCCCTGCACCGGGTCGTCAATGTCCTCAATTTCGATTGTGAACGGTGCGTGTACCTGCTCCGGATATTCCAGGTCTATCGGCGTCCCCGTGGGCACGACTTCCGCCCGCACGCCGGTTTCCTCTTCGACCTCGCGCAACACCGCTTGCACCGGGTCTTCGTTCGGCTCGATGTGACCGCCGGGTGGCAGCCACATCTTGACCTTTCGATGCCAGTGCAGCAGCGTCGCATCCTGATGGACGACGAAACCTGTTGCGGTGAAGTGGCGAACCGTCGTCATTCTAGTTTCGTTCCTCGTCATCGCTGTCTTGCCCTGTGGAAAGGTAACCCTCGTCCACGCCGGACTCAGAGCCCGTTCTTCTCCTATGTTCCAGCCCCAGCCTTCTCCTTGACCTCACTATCAAGTAAATGACCAACCCTAATACGATCCATACCGGAGTAAAAATCACAGCCCATATTGCCACCGTGCCTGCCGCCTGCGCGAGGCCGGACAGCGCGCGCACAGCACTCTTGAGGTTGTCGCCGGCGCTCCAGCCGGCTATGATGAATCCCTGTGTTTCTTGTACGAACACTTCGATTGAATTTCTGCCCTCCACACTTCCGGCATCGCTCTCCGCGCTGACGGTCAGCGTAGCCGTATAGGACTGCGGACGATGATTATCGTACACATGCGTCGTGGTAACAGTGGTCGCGCCTTCTTCAGGCGTCCCCGTAACCGCAGGCGTGCCATCGCTGAACTCCCAAGTGTACTGATAATTCGTCAGCCCTTCAGGCCTGGTGAAAGAGCCTGAGAACTCGACCTCTTCTTCTTCATCCACGACCATGTGCTCGCCCGCGAATACGGCAATTGCAGGCAATTCGGTTACAGTTGCGATGAATGTGTCCGAGCCTTCGACGATACCTGCATCGCCGCGTCCGGTCATCTTAATTTCCACGATGAAGGGCGACTCCAAATCGCTGTTGTACTGGTGATGCACGGTCGCGGTGATGCGCCCGCCATCCGCTCGCGGCGCGGTGACTGTTCCCCATGCGACCTGCGAGCCGTCTCCGAAGTCCCAAGTGAAGTCGAACTCGTCTATGCCCTCCGGCGGGTAGAATGTTGCCCTGAACCGCGCGACCTCGCCCACGCTGAATGTCTTGTCTCCGCCGGCATCGACACGCATGTCCTGCGGTGCAAGGTAAAGCGTGACATGCACGAGCGAAAACGCCGCCGTCTCTTCCAGCAGCTTTATCCGTCCCAGGTGCGCCTCTATCTCCACCTGCAAGCGCGCAAGTTCACGCTGCACTTCAAGCGCGTCCTCTACCTTCTCCGCGCGGTCCAGCAGCCTGATGAGTGCTTCTTCTGTCGCTTGCATGCTCTCCACGCGAGAGCGCAGGTCGTAGTATTCATCGGTAACATCCGTGCTCGTGGAAGCCTCTGACATCACATCAACGCCCACCGCGCGCATCCACTCCAGCGTATTGTCGAGTTTTGCCGCCGGCACGCGCACCGATATGAACCCTATGTGCTTCGAGCTCCGGTCAGTGCTCACCACCCAGCCGCCATCCGTCTGCGCCCCTTGGGCAATCTCCTCGATGGATTCGACAACATCATCTACTTCAAGTTCAATATTTACCGTGCGAACGATGATGCGGTTCTGCGCCACGAGCGCAGCGCGCTCCTCGCTGAACTCGCCCGCCTGCAAGCCCTCTTCGGACTGAGCTTCAACCTCTTTTAGAACGACCTTTTCCAGGCGTTGGCTCGCCGCGGCTGGCGCAGCAGTCGGCGCCGCTGCGGGCGCGGCCGCAGCGGGCTGTGCCGGCATTGCCCTACGCGAGGTCGGTGCTGCTTCAGCAGCCATCTGTGCCGCAGGTGCCGCAGGTGCTGGAGCCTGCTGCATCGCTGGAGCGGCAGCGTAAAAGTCGCTATCACCACTCTCCACCCCCGCGCTCCCACACGCCACCAACGCAATCGCAATCGCCAGAAGTCCCGCCAGTAGCAAGGCCAATTTGCTTGTATTCATCATTCAACCCTCCACCAACTTCAGATTCAACATTATCACATTTGTCAGTTCCCGGTGCCGTAATGAACACCCTTCTATACCCATAACGAATCAACCGCCAACTTTGTTCCACATCCCGCAACCTATCGCTTCCCCTCTGGAAGGAAGTTAGAAAGGGGCCCGCAATCCTCTGTGCCTTATGTGGCTATTCCCTCCCCGACCAACCGAAAGACTAACTCACTGACATACTCTGCACATTGACTTGAACGCCGTCGTAGGCTATGCTGAACGAACAATCGAATATGCGAACTGCGAACACGCAGATTTGTTTGGGGGAGCTTGGGCAAGCCAGGCTGAGAGGCTTCGACACTTCGGAGCGACCCCTCAACCTGAACTGGATAATGCCAGCGTAGGGACTGTCCAATCGCCCTTTTGGGCAGGCCTCTGGCAATGAATGTCAGAGGCGTTTTTTTGGCGAAAATGCCATGTAGCTAGAAGCGTTATCGAAACCTAATGCTATAATTGTCTGAACCTTGAAACGGGCTTATGCCTGCCCACGAATAGCACAGGAGACTTTCAGATGAACGACCCCCTTATCATCGGAGGCAAAGAGTTCAAGTCCCGCCTGATGGTCGGCACCGGACGCCACCGCAGCATGGAAGAAATGGTCGCGTCTGTTAAGTCCTCCGGCGCGGAAATCATCACGGTCGCCATTCGCCGCCTAGACCTTGACAATCCCGCCGAGAAGAACATTCTCGACTATTTCGACTGGGACGAGTACACGATCTTGCCGAACACCGCCGGCTGCAAGACCGCCGACGAAGCAATCTTCACGGCGCAGTTGGCGCGCGAAGTAACCGGCTCTGACTGGATAAAGTTGGAAGTCATACCGGAGCCGAAGCACCTGCTGCCCGATCCTGTCGGCACATACGAAGCCGCCTGCCGCCTTGTCGAAGACGGCTTTACAGTGCTGCCGTACATCCACGCGGATCCCGTTCTAGCGAGGCGGCTCGAAGAAATCGGCTGCGCGACGGTGATGCCTCTTGGTTCGCCAATCGGTTCAGGACAGGGCATACTTACGCTGGACGAAATACGGCTGATTATCGCCGACGCGAATGTGCCGGTCGTCGTCGATGCCGGGCTTGCCGTGCCGTCTGAGGCATCGCAAGCGCTGGAAGTAGGCGCGGACTGCGTACTGGTCAACACCGCAATCGCGCAGGCGGCAGACGCGGAGTTGATGGGCGAGGCGTTCAAGTTGGGTGTCGAAGCCGGGCGCAAGGCGTACCTTGCCGGCCGCATAGAGCGCAGGCAGTCCGCAATCGCATCCAGCCCGACCGAAGGCGTTGCGGCGCCGGTCGGCAGCGCCGGATAGGGCAGCGCAATGCGGTTCAATATCCCTACGCTATGCCTCGTTACCGACAGGCAGCGATGCAACGGACGGCGTATCGAGGATGTCGTGGATGCCGCAATAGATGGTGGCGTAGGGCTGGTGCAGCTGCGTGAGAAGGATTTGCCTGCCGTCGAATTGTATAGGCTCGCGCTGCGGCTGAAAGATGTTGTAGGGAATAGGGCATTGCTGTTCGTCAACGACCGCGTGGATGTCGCGCTTGTGGCAGGCGCGGACGGCGCGCAATTGGGCGAGACCGCCTTGCCGTTGCAAGCCGCAAGGCAGATTGCAGGCGGTAAGCTATTGCTGGGACGTTCAGTACACAGCGTTGACGGCGCGGTTGAAGCGCAATTCCAAGGCGCAGACTTGCTTACACTTGGCACGATATTTCCTACGGCATCACATCCGGGCGGAATTACCGGCGGCATTGCGCTCGTGCGCGAAGTAGCGGCTGCGGTAGATTTGCCGTTCTTAGGCATCGGCGGCATTGACGCGGAAAATGTGGGCGATGTGATAGCGTACGGTGCGTCGGGAGCTGCGGTCATCACGACAATCACGACCGCGCCGGACCCGTCCGCCGCCGCAACGTCGTTGCGAGATGCCATGCGCTCTGCGTTCAGTCCATGTGCGCTGCGCGCAATGCGGCTACGGTTCACGCCGGGCAACTTCAAGCAGGACGGTAACGACCATGATTAACCTTACCATCAACGGCAAAGAAAGCACTTTGGACGCGCCTACGCCGCTAGTGGACTATCTTGAATCGCTGGAAGTGAACACGCGGTTCATCGCCGTGGCGCACAACGGCACGGTCATTCGGCGCGAAGAGTTTGACGCGGTTACGCTAGGCGAGGGCGACGAAGTGGAGATTGTGCGCGCCGTAGGCGGCGGCTAGGCGACCGGTTTGCGCGCCTTGTACACGATTGCAAATGGGATCCTGCTCAGCCGGTCGCGCTGGCTCTCCCAATATTCGCCACCATAAGGCGTCTGTTCACGGCGCGGGTCTGCCAAGTTGTATGGCGCCGGCTCTACGACCTGCTCAAGGCTAAAGCCTGCGCCGGTCAGCAGTGCGAACATTTCCGAGAATGTGCGGAAGAATGTTAGCCCCTTTTGTCCATCTTCGCCGGTCGGCTCGTCCCACACTTCGACCGGCGCGCTGAAGTAATCGTTGACGCGCAGGACTCCCTCGTCTGCATCCCACTCGAATGCAGTGAGCGGATGCACCGTGCCAATAACGAGCGTGCCACCACTTCGCAGCGTCCGGTAGCACTCTGACAAGCACGCTGCAGGATCCGGCAGAAACTCCATGCCAAAGCATGTCAGAATCAGGTCAAAGCAGCCGTCGTCAAACATCTCCAGCCGTTCAGCATCAGCTTGCAGCAGATTGACCGATACACCTTCCTGCTTAATCAATTCCCGCGCCTGCGCCAATTGACCTGCGGACATGTCGATGGCGGTAGCAGTCGCCCCCAACTTGGAGAGCGCAATAGAGTTTTGCGCCGCGCCGCATGCCAATTCCAGCGTTCGCTTGTCTTGAACATTACCAATAATTCGCAGCTCGCGCTCGCCGGGGCACAGAGGCGCGTAGTGAACATCGTCAAGGGAAATGCGCGTCTCCGCTTGGTACCACAGGGACATTTCGTCCCAGCCAAGCCGGATTGCCCTCTTGATGCGGTCGGTGGACAAGAGCGGAAGACCTGAATGCGGAGCGTGAATGCGGAAGAGTAGAGCGGTGGTGGCCCCAACGGAATTCGAATCCGTGTTTGCGGCTTGAAAGGCCGCTGTCCTAGTCCCCTAGACGATGGGGCCACGAAACGCAGGGCGTCAATGCCCGGCTATCCTATTGTAGAGACTTGGCGCGCGGGGTGCAATGAAATTGATGGGTTTGGCGACATCCCAAGGGCTGATGCATGGCGGCATTCCCCACCTTAGCCTTCCCCCCATGGGGGAAGGGACTACTCATCACACCGCGTTGATTTCGTTCGGCTATGTTTATGGATACAGCGCGAGCTGCGTAATGCCCTCTTCTTCCGGCAAGCCGAACATGAGGTTCATGTTTTGCACTGCTTGTCCTGCCGCACCTTTGACCAGATTGTCGATGCAGCTGATGACGACGAGGCGGTTCGTGCGCGTGTCCACAGTAGGGTAAACTACGCAATCGTTGTTGCCGAGCGTGTGCTTTGTCATCGGTGGCATGGGCACTACTTTGGCGAATGTCTCGCCGTCGTAGAAGTTGTTGTAGATTTCGCGAATCTCCGACTTCGCGCCATCGCCGCTAGCGACTGCACCTTCCTTCAGCGGTGCGTAGCAGCTCGCGAGTATGCCGCGCGTCATCGGGACGAGATGCGTCAGGAATGTGATGCGCAGCCCGTCGCCACCGTCGAGCAGGTCGAGTTCCTGCTGAATCTCGGGCAAATGGCGGTGTCCGTCAACCGAATACGCGGTGAAGTTCTCGTTGACCTCTGAGTAGTGCGTTTTCAGCGACAGCCCACGACCCGCGCCTGACACGCCCGACTTCGCATCGATGATGATGTCGCTTTCGATAATGCCCGCGTCCACTGCGGGGGCGAGCGCCATTATAGACGCCGTCGGGTAGCAGCCGGGATTGGCGACCAAATCTGACGCAGCCACATCGTCGCGGTGCAGCTCGGTCAAGCCGTACACCGAGCCTTCCATATGCTCGGGGCAGGGATGCTGCACGTTGTACCAGTCTTCATACACATCAAGGTCTTTCAGCCGGAAGTCCGCGCTGATGTCGATAGCCTTCACGCCGTCCGCCAGCGCGTTGCCTATGCGCTCTGCGCTCGCCGCGTGTGGCAGCGCGGAGAATACGACGTCCACGCTCTCGGTTATGTCTTCCGTGATAGTCAGGTCGATTTCCGACAGGTGCGGGAAGACATCGCCGAGTTTCTGCCCGGCTTGGCTTCGCCCGGTGACTGAGGTGATTTCTGCGTTGGGATGTCGGGCGAGGATACGGGCGAGCTCCACACCGGCGTATCCCGTAACATTGATGATGCCAACTTTCACTTTCAACGCAGTTGCCTCCTGATTATTGCTGATAGAAAGTATAAACCTAGACGATATAAGGTAACAAGTCGCTTTCAGTGGATGACTTTCAGCGCAGAGCCGTCGGCGAGACGGTGGATAAGACAATTTCACAATTCATCAGCGCATCCGACGGAGCCGATAAGAAAATTAACAGAACGCCTGTAATTCCACGCTTTCTGGTTTCCCTCCCTTGTTTTCACTAGGCAGTGCTTCTCAAGAAAGACGATTTTGGCAGTCGAACAGCATTTGTGTAATCGTCTCGTAGATATGGAAGTCGCTATCGAATATGAACACGCTACCGCTTGAGTATTTTCTATTCCATCTTGGGCATCTTGGGCGGTATCTCGATGTTCAGGTTATTCCTCCCATCTCCATTATACCTTCTTCCGCTTGGCGGCGGGCTTGCGAGCTTTGCGCTTTGCCTCTCGCTCAATCTTCGGGCGTTCGCGGCAACCCCAATATAGCGCGCAGTTGCCGCACTGTGGGCGCTGTGCCTTGCAGACTTGCCTGCCATGTTGTATGAGATACATGTGGAAGGCGAATACATCCTCCGGCGCGACCATCGGCTCTAGGATGTCGTGCGCCTTGTCCGCGTTAACTTTTGGTCCGATTAATCCCAGCCGCTTGGACACGCGGAAGATGTGCGTGTCAACCGGCATAGCGGGCATACCAAGCGAGAAGCACAGGATTATCGCCGCTGTCTTTGGACCGATGCCGTTGAGTCGCTTGAGCCACGCTTTTGCCTCGTCGAGCGGCATTTCGGCGAGAAACGACAGGTCGAATGAACCGAGTTCGTCGCGGATCTGGTTTAGCACGTTCTTGATGCGCGGCGCTTTCTGCCTTGCCAATCCGCCGCGCCGTATCGCTTCTTCGATTGCCTCGACGGGCGCGTCCGCCACAGCGTCCAGCGACTCGAACACGCGCATCAGGTTGGTGAACGCGCGCTCGGAGTTCAGGTCGGATGTGTGCTGAGACAAGATGGTATAGACCAGCTCCTCAGCAGGCGAGTAACGCACGTGCCACTGTGCGGGACCGTACTGTGGTCCGAGGAAGTCCATCACATCCTGTGCCTTGACCTTGCGGCGTCTCGCTGGCCTAGGCGGCGGTTCCATCTGTTGGATTTGCATCGGTGTCTAGCCCTTGCCCAGTGCGTTGACGATGGCGTCGCCGACCTGTGATGTGGACGATGTGCCGCCAAGGTCAGGCGTCAGCAGCTCACCCTGCTCAATGATGAAGAACACCGCCTTGTCCACAACATCCGCGGCGTCTTCGTGCCCAAGATGACGCAGCATCATAGAGCCGGACAGAACCGCCGCCATCGGATTCGCTATGCCCTGCCCAGCAATGTCCGGGGCGCTGCCGTGTACCGGCTCGAACATCGAGGGGAAACGGCGCTCCGGGTCGATGTTGCCGCTTGGCGCCAATCCCATGCTGCCCGTGATTATCGCGCCGATGTCGGTTAGGATGTCGCCGAACAGGTTGCTGCCCACGACAACGTCGAAACTTTCCGGGCGGCGCACAAAGTCCATGCACGCGGCGTCTATCAGCAGCGAAAGCGTCTCCACATCAGGATATCGCTCCGCCACGCGCTCGAACGCCCTGTCCCACACGAGCATGCCGTAGCCGAGCGCGTTGGACTTGGTGATTGATGTTACGTGCTTCGCCTTGTTGCGCTTGCGCGCTTGCTCGAAGGCGTAGGCGATAATGCGCTCGCAGCCGCGCCGCGTGAACACGCCCGACTGTATGCCGATTTCCTCATCGAATCCGGCATACTGGAAACCCCCAACTTCGGCGTATTCGCCTTCGGTATTCTCGCGTATGACGAGCATGTCGATTTCGTAGGGCTTCGCGTCTCGCAGCGGCGATGTGATGCCGGGATATAGTACGCTTGGGCGCTCGCACACATACTGGTCGAAGGTGCGGCGGATTGGCAGCAGCAGACCGTTCAGGGTGATGTGATCTTGAACGTCGGGGCGACCCACCGCGCCAAGATATATCGCGTCCGACTCAGCCATTTGGTCTAGCCCGTCGGTGGGCATCATCCTGCCGTGCTCAATGTAGTAGTCCACATTCCAGGGGTGTTCGATGAAGTTCCAGTCGATGCCGTACTGCTCGCCGACGGCATTCAGAACCTTGATGCCCTCTTCGATTACATCCACGCCGATGCCATCGCCACGGATGACTGAAATCCTATACTCGGGCATTCTGACCTCTCAAGTTTCTATTTCTCAAATTGCTGTTCTAGTGGTATTCGTTCAGGCTGAAGCGCTGCGGCACCAGTGGACGCATCCACTTCAACCACTTCCTGGATTCCCGTATCAAGGGGCCGCGTCAATATGGCAGGGAAGTATCGCAGCATTAAGTTGCGGGGAAGCGATACCGGCTATCATACACTACATTTCGGCGCTGATACTTTCAAGCCACCTGCGCGTTTCCTTCACAGATTTGAATCGCAGCACTTCGATCTGCCGGTAATCCTCCGATGTCAGTGTGTCGGCGAGTGATTTACGCCGTTTCCAGTGCGTCTGAATTGCCCACAGGAACAGCGAATCCTTCGTCAGGAAGTGCCGCCATAGGTCCTCCGTGTTGTCGTTCCAGAGCCTGGTGCGCATAATGCCGCGTATCATCGTGCGCCGGAATAAGCGCCAGAACACCAGCGGGAATGAATAATCGAGCCATATGAGCGTTGTAGCGCGTGGCCAAATGATGTCGCGCGCCACCGTGTAATTGCCGTCCACAATCCAGTGATCGCCACGCAGCGAACCGGCAATCCGACGCCTGAATTCGTCGTCCGGCGTTTCTGTCCAGTTCGGACCGTGCCGTATGGCGTCCAGCTCGACGGCAGGTATTCCCAGCATCTTCGACAGCTGCAGCGCCAGTGTCGTCTTTCCCGAACCCGTGGTGCCGAGTATGGCGATGCGGCGGGTGTCTTTGGACGGATAACGATTTTCACCATTCATTGGCGCACAAGTCTAGTCGAGACTAATAACATCAATCAGACGGCTACGCACGGGATTGATGCCCAGCGCGAATATTTCCAGGGTCACAGCTCCGAGTAGTGGCACAGAATTGTCGTCTGCGAATACAACAGGGGATGGGATTTCCCTGCCGTCAATTTTGACATTTGCCACGCCGAATCCTCTCTGTATGCGCCTATTGTCCGCCAGTATGAAATTCCTGATTTCTATCGGTTCGACTCCGAGTCCTCTTAGAAGAGAACTCGGCAACATCGTGTAAGTTGCACCGGAGTCCACGAGCGCATCGACTTTCTCATAGCGTTCCCCTTGCTAGTCTCCGATTTCCAGCTCGACTTGGAATACTCCCACTAGCAAGTCCCCTCTTCCTCGTACTAGGCAATAAATCTTGACGCCAATTGCGCCCGATGTTAGGTTATTTTAATACAGATATGTAAAGCGTTGAAGGGGAGTAGTAGCGTCGCATAGGGCACGCAGAGAGGCGAGGATGGTGGAATCTCGCCACGCAGCTATGCCGTGAACTCGCCCCGGAGCGTCCAATCTGAAATCGCGCAAAAACTCGCGTCTCGCTTAGTAGGATTGGACGGGTATGCCCGTTATAGCTATCGAGTGCCCCGATGCACGCGTGTGTTCGTGTATTGGGGAACAAGGGTGGTACCGCGGTATCTTCCATGCGAAGGACCCGTCCCTTGATTGGGGACGGTTTTTTTGTGCATTTCTGATTTGAACCTACTGGAGGACAAGCAGATGGCAGTTGTCAGGACGGTGGAGCAGAGATTCGATCACAGTGCTATTGATGCCAAATGGCAGCAGCGATGGGTTGAAGATGGCGCGCACACGGTAAAGGACGACGACCTACGCCCGAAGTGGTACGAGCTGACGATGTATCCCTATCCGTCAGGCGACCTGCATATCGGGCACTGGTACGCAATGAGCCCGTCTGATGCGCACGCACGCTTTCGCCGCATGCAGGGTTACAATGTGCTGCATCCCATGGGGTTTGACGCATTCGGCTTGAACGCCGAGAACGCCGCCATACAGCGCGGTATTCACCCGTTCCGATGGACGACCGAGAACATGGAGAACATGCGCCGGCAGCTGCGTAGCATGGGTGCCATCTACGACTGGGATAGGGAAGTCGTAACCTGCGCGCCCGAATACTACAAGTGGAATCAGTGGTTCTTCTTGCAGTTCTACAAGAACGGGCTGGCGTATCGCGCAGACGCGCCGGTGAATTGGTGCCCGCGCTGCCAGACCGTCCTTGCGAACGAGCAGGTGGTCAACGGGCTGTGCGAGCGCTGCGATTCGACGGTTACGCATCGGGACCTTAATCAATGGTTCTTCAAGATTACCGACTACGCCGAAGAGCTGCTCGACCACTCGAAGATAGACTGGCCTGCCAAGATTAATCGGATGCAGGACAACTGGATAGGCCGCAGTGAGGGTGTGGACATCGAGTTCGACATATCCGAGTATGGCTTGGAAGAAACGACGATGACGACCTTCACCACACGTATCGACACCGTGTATGGCGTAACATTCGTAGTGCTCGCGCCGGAACACCCGCTGGTCGAGAAGTTGACCACGCCGGAGCGAAAGGCGGAGGTCGAGTCGTATGTCGAGCAGGCGCGCGTACAGACCGAGATTGAACGGCTGTCCACCGAAAAGGAAAAGACCGGCGTATTCACAGGCGCATACTGCGTCAACAGGCTGAACGGCGAGCGCGTGCCGATACTTGTCGGCGACTATGTTCTGCTGACATACGGCACGGGCATCGTGATGGGCGTGCCTGCGCACGATGACCGCGATTTCATTTTCGCGCAGAAGTATGGACTGCCGATTCGTGTTGTTGTCGCTCCGCCCGATTGGGACGGCAATGACCTTGAGGAGGCGTATGTCGCGGTCGGCACGCAGGTCAACTCCGCGCAATTCGACGGGCTGAGCAGCGCAGAAGGCAAAGAGCGTATCGCCGAGCACATCGAGGCGAACGGCTGGGGCAAGCGAACGGTGCAATACCGCGTGCGCGACTGGCTCATCTCGCGCCAGCGTTACTGGGGTACGCCGATTCCTGTCGTTTATTGCGAAGTCTGCGGCGATGTGCCGGTGCCTGAGGAAGACTTGCCCGTGCTGCTGCCGGAAGACGCCGAGTTTCGCCCGACAGGCGAGTCGCCGTTGGCGCTGAACAAGGGCTTCTTGAACACCAAGTGCCCAATCTGCGGTAGGGCAGCCAAGCGCGAGACCGACACGATGGACACCTTCGTGGACTCGTCGTGGTACTTCCTGCGCTTCACCGACGCCAAGTACGAGAAGGCAGCGTTCGACCCGGACAAGCTGGCGCAGTGGGGTGCCGTTGACCAATACACCGGCGGCGCGGAACACGCAGTGATGCACCTGCTCTACGCGCGTTTCTTCGTGAAGGCGTTGCGCGATCTGGGTATGCTGGACATGGACGAGCCGTTTGACCGGCTGTACAACCAGGGCGTCATACTCGGTTCCGACCACGAGAAAATGAGCAAGTCGCGCGGGAATGTCATCGCGCCGGACGAATATGTGGACACATTCGGCGCGGATGTGGTGCGCTGCTTCCTGATGTTCCTCGGACCGTGGGATCAGGGCGGCAGCTGGAGCGATTCCGGCATCAACGGCATGGCGCGCTGGATCAACCGTGTCTGGGATGTCGCCACGCGCGACGGGAGACAGCTCGACGACTTCCCGCGCGACGATGACGCCGTGCGCGATGTGCAGCGCCTGATGCACAAGACAATTCAGCGTGTAGGCGAAGACCTCGACCGCTTCAAGTTCAACACGGCGCTCGCAGGCTTGATGGAGTACACGAACGGGCTAAACCAGCACTGGGAAGACAAGGGCATCCACTCCGAGCACTGGGCTGAGGCGGTCAGCAACCTGCTCACATTGATGTCCCCGATGGCGCCGCATGTATCCGAGGAGCTCTGGGAAATTACGGGACACAAAGGAAGCGTCCACGCCAATACCTGGCCCGAATGGGACGAAGAACTAGCCGCCGACGAGGTATTCACGCTGGTAGTGCAGGTAAACGGCCGCGTCCGCGACAAACTGGAAGTTCCTGTGTCCATCACCCAAGAAGCAGCCGAAACAGCCGCTTTGCAAAGCGGTAGGGTTGCGCCGCACATCGAAGGTAAATCAGTAGCTCGTGTGATATATGTGCCCGGCAAGTTGGTGAATGTGGTGGCGCGGTAGCGTAAAGGGTAGGTGGATGTGCTCTCGCATTAGAAGCGCGTCCGCGAGCTTCAAAGTGATCTGACGCACTTGACAGAAGTTGTCCGTCAGTGCGTTGCCGGCAGTGTCGGCGGCTGACTCCTGCTTGGGGCGGCCGCCTGCCTGTCTATCCGGCTCTGGGTAGCAATTCGCGGAGGCCCTTAATACCGGACGGGGATTGCTCTGCCACACACTTTCACAATGACGAATGTCAGACGACCACTGAGCCCACAATCCTTGGAACGCCTCCGTGACCTCCGTCCGACCCGCCAACTACGCCAGCTTCAGCGTATCCGCGGGGAACAGCGTCTCCGAGTCCACGACGGTGGGAATTACGCCTTGTTCAACGTTGTGCGCTATGAATGTTTCGAGCGTGTGGCGGGCGCTTTCGTAGCCGTAGGGGATAGGGTCGCCGTCCACGATTTCGGCTCGCGCAAGGAAGCTCTGATCCCCCGGTCCGGACGCCTCGCCGGATTGCAGGCGCTCCACATACGGCGCCTTCGCCTCGCTGAACATGCCGTAGAGTTCGTGCGCGATCTTGTCCATGCCGTCTAGCAGGTCGTCCTTCACGACGAGCAGGTGGCTGATGGGGTACAAGCCGGTCTTCTCGTGCCACGCGGCGTCCAACCGCGGGGCGTCGGGGAACATCGGCATTACATCGTCCGAATCAATTGGACCTGCGCCTATCGTAGCATCCACTTCGCCTGAAATCAGCATGTCGGCGAGATCGCTGTTTGCCGACGACTCCACATTCGATGGCTCGACGAACTCTTCGACATGCTCATCGCCCGACAGCACCCATGTTACGGCGTCTAAGTCCACGCCGTGTTCGTGCTGCAGTATCGAGCGCGTCCATACGCCCGGCGTCAGAGTATAGCTGCGGACGCCGACTCTGCGCCCTTCAAGGTCCTTCGGCGCGCTGATGCCTGAGTTCCTGTTGACCAGTATGCCGCCGTGATAGAAGTCGTGCGTCAGGAATATAGGTAGCGCGGTGAGTCGCTTGCCGTGCGCGCGTGAGCACAGGTATGTCGCGAGTGCCATCTCCGCGACATCGAACTCCAGCGCGCGCACCATCCGCCGGAATATCATCGGCACAGGCGTGATTTCTTTGTGTTCCATGCCGAACCTGCTCGATGTTACGCTGCCGTCCTTAAGCGGCGTCGTATGCCCGTAATTGCCAAGCGCAAATGTCAAAGTCGTGTCGCTCATTTCGCCGTCTCCTGTTCAGTTCAATGTATGGTATCGTTGTTACGCACGGCGACATTATATTCCAAGTCGCCGCGCAGACCAAATTTAGAGTGGTCAAAAATAATTTGAATGGCATCAATTTCGCAAACATAATCACCAAACAGGCATTGGCAAACAGGAGTCATACTTATGCCAAACTCGCGCAATGGCAGTTCGCGTGTGGTAGTCGTAGGCGCGGGCATCGTAGGCGCGAGCATCGCCTATCGGATAGCTGCACGCGGATTCGCCGTCACGCTCATCGACAAGGCGTTGCCCGGCAGCGGTGCGTCCAGCCACAGCTTTGCATGGATTAATGCCGGCCTGAAGGCGCCGCTTGACTACCACAACCTAAACCGCCGCTCAATGGATATGTGGGAGCAGTTCGCCGCGAAGATTGCGGACGACGGAGACAGCGCGAGCGTGGGGCTGCGCTGGGGCGGCAAGGTGTCGTGGGTGACCGAGCCGAATGAGGCGGAGCGGCTCGAATCTGAAGTAAGGCAAATGCAGGCGTGGGGATACCCGTCGCGTCTCATCAACGCGGCGGAGTTGCGAGAGCTTGAGCCGGCGCTCGCGGTGGACAGTGCCGCCGCCGCAGAATATAGCGAGAACGAAGCTCAGGTCGAGCCGCAAATGGTCGTCGATGCATGTGTGCGCCGGTTGTCTGAGCTTGGTGGGACAGTCCTCACGAACACGGAAGTCGTCGGGTTGAGCCAGTCGCACGATGGCAAGGTAAAGGCGGTCGAAACGACATCCGGCACAATCGAATGTGACACCGTAGCGCTGGCTGCCGGCACTGATGTTACACCGCTCGCCGCGATGGCAAGCGTGCATGTGCCGCAATATCGGAGTCCGGGTGTGGTAATTCGCACGAATCCGCTGCCGCGTGTGCTGGAAAGTGTGCCGGTCATCTATGCGCCCTCATCGGCAGACGGGCGGCAAGAGATTCACATCCGGCAGTGCGCCGACGGCAGGATGATGATAGGAGAGGGCAATCAGGAAAGCTTAGCAGAAGACGACAGCCAAGCGCACGCAGATGATTTGCTAGACCGCGCGCGTCGGTTCCTGCCCGCGCTCAACGGCTCAACGGCGGTGCCCGTCCCGGTCGGCTGGCGACCAATGCCGCTAGACGGCTACCCAATAATGGGCTTCACACGAGAAGCGCCAAATCTGTACATCGCCCTAACACACAGTGGCGTAACACTGGCGCCACTGCTAAGCCAACTCGCGATGCTAGAAATATGCGACGGCGCGGTTGTTGATGCCGTGCTATCGCCGTATCGCCTAGGGCGATTCGCTGGCATGAAGACGGCAAATTAGGCGTATCAGTGAAGTGCTAACTGCATTGATGTAAACTCGCCATTCAATCGTATGGTGTGTATGATGCCAAGAATACCGCGCCAATTCGTCAGTCGAACCGCGCCAGCTTGAACATCCCAATGTCGTGTTTTGTCGCGCCGTCCAGGGCTAAGTCTGCCATAATCTCGCCTACGACGCTGGAGAACTTGAACCCGTGCCCGGAGAATCCCGCCGCAACTGAGACCTGCGGCGCGTCGGGCAGGCGGTCGATGATGAAGTGTTCGTCAGGGCTGTTGGTGAACATGCACACCTTCATCGATGATGTCGCACCGGCGGCTGCGGGGAAGTACTTCTCGGTGAAGTCTCGCAGCACTGCTTCGTCAGCGGCGTTTGGCTCGCGGTCGATTGTGTCCGGATCAACATCCTCGAAGAAGTGGTGATATTTGCCGAGCTTGAAGCCGGGAATGCCGAACTCCGGGAAGCCGTAGAACTGCCCTTCGTCCACGACTAGATTGAAGACAGGGAACGAGTCGGGCGTGTACAGCTCAGGTTGCAGCGTATTGAACCATGCCAGCGCCTGCCGTTCCGGGACTGCCGCCGCGCTTATGCCGGGAAGCAGTTTGTACGCCCATGCGCCGGCGCAGATGACAAGCGTTTCGGCTCCGTACTCGCCGCGGTCCGTTCGCACGCGCACGCCGTTCGTGATTGGCTGCCACTCCAATGTTCGCTCGCCCGTATGGACGGCGGCGCCCAAAGCCTGCGCGCGCTCCACGAACAGCGATATGCACCGCTCCGGCAGCAGAAAACCGCCATCGCCTTGATACACCGCCATCGTGTCGGACGGCAGGCGGTAGGCTGGGAAACGCTTGGTAAGCTCGGCGCTTGTCAGCACATCGTGCGGCAGGTCGTGCTCTTCGCAGGACAGCAGTGAGCCGTTGAAGTTCGATCCGTCCGGCGGACCGGCGTCTATCGAGCCTGTGATGTGCAAAATCTGTTCGTCCGCTGTGGTTTCGAGGTCGTGCCAGAGTTCGTAGGCGCGGCGCATCAGCGGCACATACGACGGATGCTCGTGGTACGCCAGCCGGATGATGCGCGTTACGCCGTGCGACGAGCCTTGGTCGTGCGCGATGCCGAACTGTTCGATGCCCAACGCGCGTTTGCCCCGCTGCGCGAGTTGATACAGCGTTGCGCTGCCCATGCCGCCCAGCCCTATGACGATGGCGTCGTAGTGCTGTGTCGTAGTCATTGCGCCGCCTCCGCAGTCCGCGAACTATGCCGCCAGCCGGCAATATAACCGATTGAATCAACTACCACTATACACTGGCTTTAGGTTTTATGGGGTTCGCTATTCGGCGTTCTCAATATGTGCTGGTGTTGCAAAAAATGGGTGCCCATCAGCCGCGTGGATTCCCGCCTGTCCGGGAATGACGAGCATGAATACCAACACACACGCTATTCGGCAGCCGGTAACGTATCCGTCTGAATTACAGACACTTGCAAGTCTTAATGTCTATAATCGACTATACCCGTCCCGCGATAACATCGCCCATGTCGGTTGTGCGGCAAACTTCGCCGCCATCTCCGGCAATGTCTGGCGTGCGGTAGCCCTCCGCTAGGACGCCCTCGACAGACTGCTCTACGGCGTCCGCCTCGTCGTCGAGTCCCAGCGAGTAGCGTAGCATCGACGCCATGCTCAGGATGGTGCCGATGGGATTCGCGATGCCCTGACCGGCGATGTCCGGCGCGCTGCCGTGAATCGGCTCGTACAGGCTGACCGGGCGCTTGCCGCGACCGCTCGGATTTGGCAGCCCGGATAGGCTCGCAGACGGCAGCATACCCATCGATCCCGCAAGCACGGACGCTTCGTCTGTCAGAATGTCGCCGAATGTATTCTCCGCCACGATGACATCGAAGTGCGCCGGATTGTTAATGAGCTGCATCGATGCCGCGTCAACGAGAACATGCTCAAGCTCGACATCGGGGTATTCCTCGCCGATCTCGGTGGCGATTTCGCGCCAAAGCCTGCCGGTTTCGAGCACATTCGCCTTGTCCACCGATGTCAGGCGCTTACGGCGGCCTTGCGCCAACTCGAAGCCCACGCGAACGATGCGCGCGATTTCCTGCTCAGTGTACTTCAGCGTGTCCACGCCGCGCCGTCCCCGCGAGGTGTCCCAGCGCTTCTTAGGCTTTGCGAAATACAGCCCGCCCGTCAACTCGCGCACGATAATCATGTCCACGCCTTCAAGCAGGTGCGATTTTATCGGGCTAGAGTTTATCAGCTGCGGATAGACCTTGACCGGGCGCAGGTTGGCGAACAGCCCAAGGCTTTTGCGAATTGCCAGTATGCCGTCCTCGGGGCGTGTGGGCGCGCGCGGGTCGTCCCACTTAGGTCCGCCGACCGCGCCGAACAATATGCCGTCCGTCTCGCCGCACATCTCGACCGTCTCGTCCGGCAGGGGCGTGCCGAAATCGTCGATAGCATTGCCGCCGACCCTGCCGTAGCCCGTATCGAAAGTATGCCCGAAGCGATTGCCGACAGCGTTCATCACCTTGACCGCTTCCGCCACGACCTCAGGTCCGATGCCGTCTCCCGGCAGCACGGTAATAGAATAGTTCATCAACTTCTCCGTCAAAATTGCTCTGTCTTGATGCAGTGCGTCAGCGCTCTGCGGCGCGTATTTCGCACGGCGTATTATACTGCAATACAACGCTGGGCACACAGGCCTCTGCCTGCGAAATAGGCTAGGGCAAGTTCAGCCATTTTGTGGTAATCACGGCGATCAATGATGCCCCGGCGAGCGCGCCGGACGCGGCAGTGGCGTTACCAGCAATATCACCGCGCCAATCAAGAACAGCGCAGCGACATAGGTGAAGGTCGCTTCCGGCCCGCCGAGTTCTATGCCGCCGAATGTGAAGCCGTTGTCGTAGAGCCAACCGGCGATTAAAGGCGATGCCGCGCTGAGCACGAAACGCTCCAGCGACAGAATTCCCAGCACTGTCGTAGGTACTTCGTCGCCCACGACGTCGAGCGCCAGAGCCGTCAGGATAGGCTGGTCGCCGTACAGGAAAGTGCCCATCAGCAATACTATGGCGATGAGTAGTATGCCCGGCTCCGCTCGCCCAAGGAAATACGCCATCACGGCAAGCAATATCAGACCGGGAACGAGGACAATCTTTCTGCCAAGCTTATCCGAAAGGTATCCGACAATCGGTGTCGCCACTATTCCAACCGCGAGTAGCGCGCCAAAATGAAAGCCCCTGGATACAGGAGACAACCCGATGTCATCCAAGAACAATGGAAAGAATGTGATTAGCCCGATGAACGCCATTCCTCGTATGCCACCAACGAATGCGACAATCCACAAAATTGGATTGAGTAGAATGCGTTTTGATGTTTCCCACTGATCGCCACGACTTGCCGTATCTTCTTCGCCTGTCCTGCCGATGTTCTTGAATGCCCAATAGACAAGGAAAGCTAGGAAGATGGGAACGGCTGCGTAGATGCTGATAATTTGCTGCCATGTCAAGATACCGAGCAGCAGCACGGTAACCGGCGGCGCAATGACATCACCGACTTGCCCGCCAACGCCATGGAACGACAGCGCCGTGCCTCTGCGGTGCGAAAAGTGATGCGACAAGGACGCCATAGCCGGCAGGTGCCAGATGGACGCTGCCAGCGCGACTACGCCCATGCCAACGAGCAAGATTACATAGCTGGGCGCGAGACCGATTATCAGCCAACCAATGCCGAAGAATGCCATGCACAGCGCGAGAACCAGCCCCCAATACTTGCGCAGCGCATCCGCGATGATGCCGCCGGGCAGCGTTACTAACCCCGACACAAGCTCTCGCACCGTCGAGATGCCGCCTACCGCGCCACCGCTCAGCGCAAAAGCTTCGCGTATCTCGGGCAAAAGGACAATCAGGCTCTGCGTGAACCAGTGGAAGACGCCATGCCCGCCCGTCAAGCCGGAGATGATGAATCCGCCTCTACCGCGTATTCCCTGCGGGTGATGTCCGTGTCCATGTCCGTGGTCGTCATGATTGGCGACATCGGGGTCAGGTGTATGTTCGTGTTGTTCTGGTGTGCCGTGCGGATGCTGCATTGACGGGCGACCTTTCGTGTCCCTAGGCTGTCGCTTGGCGCAAAGCGGCGCGCCATGCGCAATGGGATATTCACATTACCGCGACTGAATGTCAACAAGCGATTCTTGCCAACGGCGCATGCTATTCCATGCAGACGCATATTTCCAGTAGGCAATCGGGCCAGTAGGCAAGCGGGAATGGGCAAGTTCGGCAGGGTCGTCAACGGTAGCGCAAACATGCACGGCCTGAATCTGCTATCAGTTACAACGACTGCAACCGCTATTCCTGCGCGCCCAATGCCAGAATAATGTCCCATTGCTGCTTGGTGACCGGCTGCACGGATAGGCGTGAGTTCTTGACCAGCGGCATCTCTTCTAAGCCCGGCGTCGCCTTGATCTCGCGTAGAGGGACAAACCGCTCGAACTCTGCGACCGCCTTTATGTCCACCATGTACCAGACGGGATTGTCCGGCGTGCTTCTCGGATCGGGATGCTCCGATTCAGAATCCCAAGCCGTGTGGTCGGGGTAACCCTCTCGCACTACGACTGCCGTGCCTACCGCGCCGGGCGGCTTGGCGTTCGAGTGGTAGAAGATGACGCTATCGCCGACTTTCATATCGTCGCGCATCATGTTCCGCGCCTGATAATTGCGCACGCCGTCCCACTCAGCCGTGCTGTCTTCCTCGCCCATCAGGTCGCTGAACGAGTACGCGCCGGGTTCTGATTTCATTAGCCAGTATCGCTTTTGAGACAATTTTCCAACTCCTTTGATGTATCCTACTATCTGGTTCTGCCTGAAAGACGAATTCACGGATGCCATTTATACCTGTTATTTCGAGCAAAGCGAGAAAACTAGAGTCGGAAACAGGTTTGGATGCAACGATTCCAGATTCCTCACTGCGTTCGGAATGACATGAAAGTAATGCGGAATGGCAACATTAGGGATTTGTGAAATCGTCTCCCCGCCTAAACAAAAATGACCGAATATGACCCAACTATGACATAATGTATTGTTTACCGAATCACCGTGTGATTCGATTCCAGAATATCTTACAACAACGTATTTCAAACGGGACTACTATATGGCAGCCGATAGAGAGCAATCGATACCCACTCCTGCGGAACATTTAGGATTCGAGGTTGGCGCGGATAGGAAACTCGCCGGTTGGCAGGAAATCGCTGAATACTTCGAGATGCTCGGTGAGATGTCCGAGCGCGTGCAGACGGTTGAGATTGGAAGAAGCACGAAAGACAACCCATTCCTATTGACAGTCATATCATCCCCGGAGAATCTGTCGAACTTGGACGACCACAAGCGCGCGCAGGCGAGGTTGGCGGATGCGCGCGCCATATCAGGAGACGACCAAGCAGACGCGCTAATACGGCAGGGCAAGGCAGTCATCGCCATCACTTGCGGCATACACGCGACGGAAGTCGGCGCGACGCAGATGTCCATGCTTTTGGCGCACTGGCTGGCGACCGACGAAAGGGAAGACGCGCGGGCGGTCCTGGACAATGTGATTCTACTGCTGCTGCCCTGCACGAATCCGGACGGGCTCATCGATGTGAAACAATGGTACGAGAGCACGCTCGGCGAATCCTATGAGGGCGTTATGCCGCCGTTCCTGTACCAGCACTACACCGGACATGACAACAATCGCGACTGGTTCATGTTCACGCAGCAGGAAACTCGTCTGCTAGTCGACCACTGCTTCAACGCGTGGCGTCCGCATGTTGTGCTGGACATGCACCAGACGCGCTCTACCGGCGTACGCATGATGGTGCCGCCGTTCGTAAACCCGATGGGGCCGAATGTGGACGCAATCCTGAACGCGGAGAGCGCGATGCTCGGCGCGGCGATGGCGGCAGACCTGACTGCGCAGGGCAAGGCGGGCGTGTCGATGAATGTCGTGTACGATGCGTACAGCCCCAACAGGTCGTACCAGCAGTATCACGGCGGCGTGCGGATGCTGACTGAGGCTGCGGGTGCGCGCATCGCTACGCCGGTGAATGTGCCGGAGCGCAATCTGCAAACCGACAGGGGCGAGACGCCGACGGAGATTACTTGGAACCATCCGCTGCCATGGAAGGGTGGCATTTGGCGTTTGAGCGACATCGTGGAATATAACCTGATTGCCGCGAAGTCGTGCCTAACGCATTCCGCCCGGCTGCGCGAGACGCTGTTGCGAAACTTCTATCAGGTGGCGAAGAATGCCATCAAGAAGCACACATTGCCGCGCGCGTTCATCATTCCCACGCAGCAGCACGACCATTCCGCCGCCGCCGAAATGCTGGACGCGCTGCGCACCGGTATGGTCGAAGTCCACGAAGCGACGCAGGCATTCAACGCGGACGGGCAGCCGTTTGCAGCCGGCTCTCGCGTCATCCTGAACGGGCAGCCGTACTGGGGTTTCGCGAAGACGCTCTTGGAACAGCACAAATATCCGGAAGTGCGAACGCATCCCGGTGGTCCCTTCAAGGTGCCCTACGATGTTACGGCACACTGCATGCCGATGCTAATGGGCGTTAACTCGTACACCATCAGAGGCAGATTTTCCGCCCCGCTAAGGCTGCTCGAAGAGAGCGAGCCATCAATGCCCGCCACGCTGTCGGAAAATAGCGTGCGTCGTCGCGGTAATGGCGGTTTGAAGAAGCACGCCGCTTGGATTATATCGCCCGAATCGAACGCGAGCGCGCGGTTGGTGAACAACCTGCTGCGGTCAGGCGGGAATGTGCGGCGCGCGCGCGAGCCGTTCGCCATCGAAGGCGTGTCATACGCGCGAGGTGCATTCATAGTGGAAAACGCGCAATCGTTGAACGGCGTTGTGTCCGACACTTTGCAAGAGCCGTCCGCCAACTCTATACGCGCGGTCGAAAGCATACCCGATGTCGCTTACCACAAGTTGTCGAAGCCGCGCATTGCCGTGTACAAGAGCTACGTCGCGTCGGTGGAAGAGGGTTGGACGCGCTATGTGCTGGACGAATACGGCTTCGACTACCACTCGCTGCTGAATGAAGAGACGCACGAAGGCAATCTGCGCGAGCAGTTTGACGCTATCGTTTTACCACACCAGCTCGTGCGGCATATCCACTGGGGACATAGAAAGTCGTACTACCATCCCAAATACTCCGGCGGCATTGGTGAGCAAGGCGCGGATAACCTGCGCGAATTCGTAGAACAGGGCGGCACGCTGGTAACATGGGACGGCTCGGCGCGGTATGCGATACGCCATCTTGAATTGCCCGTGCGCAATGTGCTGGCAGATCTGAAGCGCGCCGACTTCTACTGCCCGGGTAGTCTGCTCGCCGTGCTGCTGGACGCTGGGCATCCGCTTTCTTACGGGATGCCCAGCCTTTCGGCGGTGATGTTCTACGACGGACCCGCATTCGATATTCGGCGCGGCAGGGTGGTGGCGAAGTTCCCGATGCGCAATCCTCTGTTCAGCGGCATGCTGGTGGGACCCGAGAATCTGTACAACAGGACCGCACTCGCAAGCATACCGCTCGGTGAAGGCGAAGTTGTGCTATTCGGCTTCAGGCCCCAATTCAGAGCGCAAGCACGTGGCACATATAAACTGCTGTTTAATGCGCTGTACGGCAGCGCGTATTCGTAGCCGTCCAAGTAGGACTAATCAGTGAGACGATTTCACAAATGCAATTTATGCCTGTCATTTCTTGCGAAGCGAGAAATCTAAAGTCGCAAACAGGTTTACATGCAGCGATTTCAGATTCCTCACTGCGCTCGGAATGACATAAGCAACGTAGAATGACAACATTAAGGACTTATGAAATCGTCTCAGTCAGTGAATCCCTCCCCCATCAAGGGGGAAGGGAGGACGGGGTGAAGAGCCCCAGTACGGGCGGCGAGATCGTCTTGTGCATCGGACGGAATAACTACATTTCGAGCGATTCAGTCAACCCGTATTCGTCGGCGAGCGCTTTGAGTGCGTCCCATGTGCTGTCTTCGACGGTGATACCGTCGCGCAGTAGCGTCTGTTCTTTCAAGTGCTCCAACTCGCCGGGGTAGAAGACCTCGGAGAATCCGGCGGCGGTGGGCGTGCTCTTCAGGTACTGCGCGAACTCGGTTACCTCTTGCTTGAACTCTTCGACCGGGCGGAATGCATCCACGTTGAACGCGGCGAGGAAGCAGCCGTCATTGTGGCGGCCAGACGGGTCGTGCCCGAAGCCGAGTCCGGTGAGAATTCCGGACAGTATCTCGACCATCACGGACAGCCCGTATCCCTTATGCCCTTCAGGGCCGCCCAGCGGCAGCACCGCGCCGCCGTTTCGCAGGTCGCTGGGATCGGTCGAAGGATTGCCGTCTTTGTCGATAATCCAGCCTTCCGGCACCGACGCGCCGCGCGCGACCGCAACGCCGAGCTTGCCTGCCGCCACCGCGCTAGTCGCCATATCGATGAACATCGGGCCTTCGAGTTTGCTGGGCATGGCGATGCAGATCGGGTTCGTGCCAAGACGCGGCTCGCGTCCGCCGAACGGCACGACGCCCTTAGACGACCTGCCGGAGTCGGCGGTCATTATGCCGATCATGTTCTCGTGGGATGCCATAATCGGGTAGTCCGCGACACGCCCGACGTGGCTTTGCCGGAACACCGTCGCGGCGGCGACTCCGTGCTGCTTCGCCTTCTCGATGGTAATCTCCATTGCCCGCTCCGACACGACATAGCCGAACCCCCAGTTGCCGTCTATCACCGTCGTGGTCGATGTCTCGCGGATTATGTCGAATGGCGCGCCGGGAACAATATGCCCACGCTTGGCGCGGTCAATGTATGTGGGAATCTGGATGATCCCGTGCGAATCATGACCGGCAAGATTCGCGCCGATGGAGTGCCGCGAGACTATGTCGGCTTCTTCCTCGCTCGCGCCCGCCCCGATGAGGAGCTGCGCCGCTATGTTCTGCAATCGATCTGCTTGGACGGTAGGCATTGTTCTCTCCTAGCGATTACTGTTCTGCCTTGCTGTAGTTCCTGCCTGCTTGATGGAAGGTTAGGGCAGGGCAATGTAATTTCAATCTTGTTTTATGATGTAAGACGCTTTCACAAATCCAATTTATGCCTGTCATTTCGGCAATTCACCCGTGTCATTTCGAGCGAAGCGAGAAATCTAAAGCCGGAAACAGGTTTGCATGCGATGATTTCAGATTCCTCACTGCGTTCGGAATGACAAAAAGCGGAGAATGACAATATTATGGAGTTATGAAATCCTCTCGATGATATGGTAACTCTCTACTGACTGAGTGGCTAAATGACTGCGGACTACGCCCGCTCCCAAGCCTTTGCTCTTCCCACCGCGCGCTGCCACTTAGCGTACAGCCTATCACGGCGTTCGGCGCTCATCGTCGGCTCGAAGCGCTTGTCGCTCTCCCAATTCTGCGCAATTTCGGTCGTATCTTGCCAAAATCCGGTGGCGAGTCCGGCGAGATACGCTGCGCCAAGTGCGGTTGTCTCCGCGGTGGCGTGCCGCTCGATGGATATGCCGAGAATGTCTGCTTGGAACTGCATCATCAGTTCATTCGCGGTGGCGCCGCCGTCCACGCGCAGCAGCGGAATATCCAATCCTGTGTCACGTTTCATCGCGTCCATCGCATCTCGCGTCTGGTATGCGGTCGATTCTAGGGCGGCGCGCGCGATGTGTCCGCGCTCAGTGCCGCGTGTTATGCCCAGCATTGTGCCGCGCGCGTACATGTCCCAGTGCGGCGCGCCCAGCCCGGTGAACGCCGGCACGAGATATACGCCGCCATTGTCTTCGACTGACGCCGCGAGAGCTTCCACATCTGACGACTCTTCGATGAACTGCAAGCCGTCGCGCAGCCATTGCACGGTCGCGCCGGTGGAGAAAATGCTGCCCTCCAAACCGTAGGTTACGCTGTCGCCGATGCCCCAGGCGATGATGGACAGCAAGCCTTGCCGCGAGTGCACGCGTTCCGCGCCGCTGTTGATGAGGATGAACGACCCCGTGCCATAGGTATTCTTCGCCATGCCCGGATCAAAGCACGCCTGCCCGAACAGCGCGGCATGCTGGTCGCCCGCAACGCCCGCGATGGGTATCGCATGACCACCGAAGAAGTTGCCGCCCGTGTAGCCGAATACAACGCTCGATGGCTGTACTGCGGGCAGCATTGCGTCGGGAATGTCCAGCGCACTTAGCAAATCCGCGTCCCATTCGAGGGTGTCGATGTTGTACAGCATTGAGCGCGATGCGTTCGTAACATCGGTGGTGTGCAGAGTGCCGTTCGTCAGCTGCCACATCAGCCACGAATCGACCGTGCCGAATGCGAGCTCGCCATTCTCGGCGCGCCGCTGTCCGTCCGGGATGTGGTCGAGTATCCAGCGAATCTTGGTCGCGGGGAAGTACGCGTCGATGGGCAGCCCGGTTCTCTCCACGACATCGGCGTCCAATCCGCGCGCCTTCAGCGCATCGCAGAGCGGCGCAGTCCTGCGGCATTGCCAGACAATTGCGTTGAACACCGGCTTGCCTGTGCTGCGCTCCCAGACTATTGTCGTCTCGCGCTGGTTCGTGATGCCGATGGAGTTAATCTGTCGCACGCCAATCTCGGTTGCTTCCAACAGCTCGTCCACCGTTTCAATCACCGATTCGAAGATGTCATTCGGGTCGTGCTCGACCCAGCCCGGCTGCGGGTAAATCTGCGTAATCTCGCGGTATGCCTGCCACACGACACGCCCGGAGCCGTCCACCAGCAGGGCGGTCGTGCCTGTCGTGCCTTGGTCTATCGCCAGTATGTATCCCGATGTTGTCATTGCTGTGCTGCCCGTATCAAAATTCCGCTTGACGCAAGGTCCGGCCGTTTTCGGCTATAATTCGCCGTGAGTATATGACGGACGGCAATGAATTGTGAAGGGGCAGACGCAATTGAGCGACCGAAGAATCAAAATTACGGCGGGCGAGGTGTCCGTAACGGCAAGCCTGAACGACAGTGCGACCGCCGACTTGGTATGGGACGCGCTGCCGTTAGAGGCATCCGGAAACACCTGGGGCGACGAGATTTACTTCCGCATCGCAGTGAACGCGAGTGAAGAGGACGGCGCCAACGATGTCGTCGAAATGGGCGCGGTGGCGTACTGGCCGCCGGGTCAGGCACTGTGCCTGTTCTTCGGGCGCACGCCGGCGAGCAGAGGCGACGAAATACGGGCGGCGAGCGCAGTCAATCCGCTAGGCAGCATCCAAGGCGACGCCACCGTGCTGAAACAAGTCCGCTCAGGAACGCGCATTGCCGTGGAGCGGGCAGAGGGCTGATGCGCCATGGCTAACGGGATAAACAGGATTTGAGAGGGAGTTATGGGGTTTTCGGATGACCTTCGGCGGGAGTGCGCCGATATTTGGGACGCGGAGCACAATCATCCGCTCGTCAGCGGCATCGGCGACGGCACGCTGGAATTGGCGAAGTTCCAGTATTACATGCGGCAGGATTACATCTACCTCATCGACTTCTGTCGCGTGATTGCGCTCGCCGCCGCCAAGACGCCCAACGTGGGCGACATGGGCTGGTTCGCCAAGCTGCTCGACGAGACGCTCAACACCGAGATGGCGCTGCATGTGAGCTCTTGCAAAGAGTTCGGCATCAGCGAGGAAGAACTGCTGGCGACACAAGCATCGCCGACCACGCACGCATACACGCGCCACCTCTTGCAGATTGCGCATCGCAGCAGCGTAGGCGAAATTTCGAGTGCGATACTGCCCTGCATGTGGGGCTACAGCGAGATAGGGCAGATGCTGTATGACCGCGGCTTGCCGAAAAACGCGCCACTATATGCCAACTGGATTGAGATGTACAACTCGCCGGAGTTCGCGGAACTAGCCGCCTGGATGCGCGATTTCATTGACCGAATCGCAGCCGACAGCGGCGAAGAAGAGGTCGAGCGCATGCGCGAAGCATTTCGGATTGGGAGCAAGTACGAGTACATGTTCTGGGATGCGGCGTGGCGTATGGAGGAGTGGCCCGTGTAGGGCTACCTAAACATGTCCTTCGAGCGTTCGCGGATTAGCGGCGCGATGGTGGCGTCTTGCATCGGTTCGTAGTCGTAGCCGCGAATTAGGGCGACCGGCACTTGGATCGCCTTTGCCATCGCGAGTTCTGCCGCTGCGGCGAGTTCGTCTGCGGCGGCGATGGTTGTTACCTTAAGTTCCATGCCGTTCACGTCGTAAGTGCCGCGATAGTCCTTGACCGGGTTCATGCCCGCGACGCCGATGGCGATGTTCGCATGCCCATCGCGCCAAGCGCGCCCGAATGTGTCCGATACTACCACCGCTACATCGACGCCGCCCGTTACGCTCGCAATCTCATCACGTATTTCACGCGCCGAGCGATCGGAGTCTTCGGGCAGGAGGCAGACAACATCGACGCCCGGCACATTTGACGCGTCGATGCCGGCGTTCGCGCACACGAAGCCCTGCCGCGTCTCGCTGATGATGATGCCGCGCTCCGATTCCATCCGCACAACTGCGCGGCTCTCGCGCAGTACAAGCTCGACGAGTCGGGCGTCTTTGTGTGTCTCGGCGGCGAAATTCACCGCGAGCGGCGATGGCTCAATTGTGTTCAAGTCTATGAGTCGGTGTTCTGCCTTGGAGATAATTTTCTGCGTCACGACAAGGACATCGCCCGACTGAAGTGGTGTTTCTTGCGCGCGCGCTGCGTTCGATATTAGACTGCCTAACGATTCGCCGCCGGTAATCTCCGGAATGCCGGTGATGCCAATGACTTCGATGCGCGGGACCTCGTTCATACTTGCGTTCTCCGTGCGGCAGGCTAACATGGTTTGACAGGCTTGATGCGGCGCGTTGCCGTTCAAGTATATCAGCAAGAACAATTACGGGCATGTCGTTGCCGTACTTTCTATCCCTTGGCCCATGTCGGGGCAGGGACTGTGGGAGGAAATTGAATGACTATTTTGAGAAGCCTGTTATTCGTGCCGGGCAACCAGCCACGCATGCTGGAACGCGCATCGGGGCTGAAGCCGGACGCGTTCATACCGGACATGGAAGACTCTGTGCCGGATGACGAGAAGGCTAACGCGCGGGTGGTTACGGCGTCGTATCTCGCGCAGCTGGCGGCGGCCGGCGCGCGCGTGATTCCCCGCGTAAACTCGCTGGAAACCGGGCTGCTGGACGACGATCTGGCGGCTGTGGTAGGCGAGCATATCTCCGGCGTGTCCGTCGGCAAGATATGCACCCCCGAAGACATCGCCACCATCAGCGACAAACTGGAGGCACTGGAACGCGACGCCGGCTTGGAAGTCGGCAGCATAAGCCTTGTGCCATGGATTGAGACCGCGCAGGCGATAGTAAACTTGTACGCGATATGCACGGCGTCACCGCGCATCATTGGCGTGGCGTTCGGCGCGGAGGACTTTACGAACGACATGGGCATCGAGCGCACCGAATCTGAAACCGAGACATATTTTGCGCGAAACAGCATCGCGGTGGCGGCGCGCGCTGCCGATGTGCTCGCGCTCGACACGCCGTACTTCGGCTTCCGGGATCCTGACGGCTTGCGCGATAACGCTCAGACAGCAAAGCAATACGGCTTCAAGGGCAAGTTCGCCATCCACCCGGCGCAGATCGACATTATCAACCAGACATTCTCGCCGTCCGCAGCCGAGATCGAGCAGGCGCGCCGCGTCGTAGAGGCGTACCGCGAGGCAGAGGGCAGAGGACGCGGCTCGACTTCGCTAGACGGTAGGGTAGTTGATGTGCCGGTCGTAAAGCGAGCAGAGGCACTGCTAGAACTGGCGGAATCGCTATCTTCGTCCGAGTGAGCCCTTTGCTGTCAAAGCGACTTGCGTAGCCGCATTAGACTCTATTCAGAGGACCATTTCACAAATGCAATTCGTACCTGTCATTTCGAGCGAAGCGAGAAATCTAAAGTCTGCAACGGGTTTGCATGCAACGATCTCAGATTCCTCACTGCGTTCGGAATGACATAAGAGTAATGCGAAATGACAACATTAGGGCACTTGTGAAATCGTCTCCAATCTAAGCAATCACAAGCAGGATGTGAATAATATGGGAGCGACTAGAGATGACACGGACAAAGTATTTCTGCACGGGCTTGTCTTCTATGGCTACCACGGGGTCGGCGCGGCGGAGAAGGCGAGGGGACAGCGCTTCATAGTGGACATAACGATGGAGTGCGACACGCGCGCAGCCGGAGCATCGGACAACCTTGAAGACGCGGTGGATTACGTCCCAGTGTACGACATCGCCAAGGAGGCGCTCGAAGGCGAAAGCAAAGACTTGATAGAAAGCGTCGCCGAGCAGATCGCAACGCGCATATTCGCCGAGACCGCCGCGAGCGCCGTCAGCATTAGCATCAAGAAGCCCGAAGTGGCAATCAAGGGTAGTATCTTGTCATACGCAGGCATACAGATATACAGGCAGCGGCAAGACTGAATTAGACCGTAGCGGATCGCCCGCTAGCCGCATGCGATCAATTCACTCTGCCGTACACATGCTTTCTGCGGCAGGGCTTGTCGGCAGCACTACCTTCAGTTCGGTGTATTCGCCCCGCACGGATGCTGCGGCGACGCTGCCGCCGTGCTCGCGCACGATGTCCCAGACAAGGCTGAGTCCCAAGCCGGTGTTTCGCGGTGTCTTTCGCGTGGTGTAGAACGGGTTGAACATGCGCTCTTTGACTTCTTGGCTTAAGCCCGTGCCGTTGTCCCGGACTAGCATAATTACTCCGTCGTCCGTGCTGTTTGTGCTTACTGTGAGTTGTGGGCTGTACTTGCCTTGTGCCAGTCGGCGACGCTCTGCCATTGATTCGCAAGCGTTCATCACCAAGTTGATGATTGCCCGCGCAATATCTTCCGGTACGACCTCTATTTCATCAAGTGTCGGGCTTAGATCCATATCAACCGTAGCCTCAAAGCCGGGTTCATACGCCTGAATCGCCTTGTGCCCCAGGTCGGTCTGCTCGATGACTAGGCGGTTCAGGTTAACCGAGCGGAAGCCGCCGCCGGTGCCGCGATCCAGGATCATCATAGCGGACGCAATGTGGTTCAGGCGGCTGGCGTGATGCTCTATGCGCTCCATATTGCCGACGAGGTCGTTGACTATCTCGGCTGCTTCTTCGCGGTCGAAATCGCCGGATTCGCTCAGCAGCTCTTGCAGCTCTTCTGCAAGTTCCTGCGAGGATTCTGTGAAATTACGGATGAATTGCAGCGGGTTGCGCATCTCGTGCGCCACGCCCGATGTCAGCTCGCCCAGTTCCGCTAACTTTTGCTGGCTAATGATTCTGTCCTGACTGTCTTGCAGATCTGCCATTGCTTGTTCCAACTCGGCATTCCTGTCGCGCAGTTCCTCTGACAGTTGCGTTACGGTGTCAATCTGCAAGGCACGAATTGAGTTCTGCCGTAGCGCTTCCAGCGCGATAGCCACTTTGGAAACTTCGTCGTTTCCCCAAGGCTCTACACTATGATCGAAATCGCCGGCGCCCAGCCGTCGTATCCACACCTCGACTTCGACTATTCGCGGTATGTTGACCGCGGTTATTATCGTATGCAGGACTAATGCGATGTAAGCTCCGCCGGACAGCGCGAATATCAGCCAGTTACCCTGAGCCAGCGATGCCACGCCTGCAATGATGAGGAATATGTGCATGAACAGCATGCACAAGAGTTGTTGCACCGAGGAGCGGCGGATGCTGAACTTCGACATTCCTAATGGGTCGTTGGCGTCGTGTTGCTCGTCCAACCGGCCAGCATGTCGGTTCATTTGCGCGGCTCCTACTCGGCTTGCTCAGAATTTCGCAAACCATTATAGAACAACGGAAACCGTCGTGTAACGGCGCGTTTGCGGTTTAATGCTACCGAGGAAGAACCAAATGCGCCGATAACTCGGGACGCATAAAGGCGTGGACTCAGGGACGGATTGTGAGTAGAGATGGGCTATGGTTAGCCCTGAATGTGTGCGATATACCGTTCTGCGGACCGGCGCACGGCGTCTTTGGCGTTCTGCATAACATTGCGCCCCCACCAGCCGCCGTATATGCGGTCAAACTCATACGGATCGACTGCCGCGACGATTCGTCCGATTTCAGGCGCGGACAGGGGAATAAGGTTCGGATAGCTAGTCATAAAGCTGACGAATCGCCTATCAGGCACGACGGTGATGCTGTCTCCGACGAAGAGCGCTCCTTTTCCGTCCGCGCCGCCAGCCCAATGGAGCACTGCGCTGCCGTCGAAGTGTCCGCCGCACTGAATCAGTGTCGCGCCGGGCATAATTTCCAACGGCTCGCCATCCCAATACCGGATGTTGGCGTGCGGGCGCATCACATGCTCGCGGTCCGCCTCCGGGATGATAATTGCAGCGTCGTCGAACGCGAGACTCCAGCTCACCATGCTGTCGTAGAAATGCGGGTGCGAGAAGCAGATAACCTGTATGCCGCCCAGCGCGTTGACCGCTGCAATGGCGCTGTCGTCCAGCAGGCTGATGCAGTCGTACAGCACATTGCCGCCGGGCGTTTGCAGCAGCAGGGCGCGCTGCCCGATGGAAAACGACGGCGTCATACCAATGCCGATCAAGCCCGGTTCTATCTCGCGGGTTTCATTGACATAGCCTTGCGCCTTGAGTTCCGCCATCGTGGTCCATTGCTGCCCGTCCCAGCCCACATACTGGCGTGGGTCGTCGCAAATCGGGCAGTTTGGCGGCGGCGACTCGCTCGCCGAGAACTCCACGCCGCAGGTCTTGCAGATGTAGTTCATCATAGTGATTGGCAGTATATCAGCAATTGCAATTACATGGATGAACAAGATAAGCAGGATAAAGCGTGGGTATCTCGTCAGCCGTCGCGAATGTCTGATATGATTGTTCTGCAAAATTGAACAAGTCAAATCGTACACGCCAATTTGTACACAATGGGACGGGAGGATGAAAATGCCTGATAAGGCGAGCACCGTCGGGGAACTGCGAGCGAGCGGTTACAAGCCCCTGACTGTACGCGAAGAAATCCGCAACAACCTCATCAGCAAGATTCAGGCGGGCGAGGACCTGTTTCCGGGCATAATCGGCTTCAGCGACTCGGTGATACCGCAGCTGGAGAACGCCATACTCGCCGGGCAGGACATCATATTGCTGGGCGAGCGTGGACAAGCGAAGTCGCGGCTCATACGGCACATGGTGTCGCTGCTGGACGAGGAAATCCCCGTCATTGCCGAATGTGAACTGAACTGTGAACCGTTCGATCCGATATGCTACCAGTGCAAGGCAAGGATCGCCCGCGACGGCGATGCCACAAAGATTTCGTGGCTGCACCGCGACGAGCGTTACAGCGAAAAACTTGCAACGCCGGACATCACCGTTGCCGATCTTATCGGCGAAGTCGATCCGATAAAGGTCGCGGAAGGGCGCTACCTTTCCGACGAACTGACGATACACTACGGGCTGATACCGCGCACGAACAGAGGCATATTCTGCATCAACGAACTGCCCGACCTGTCGGAGCGAATTCAGGTGAGCCTGTTCAACCTGATGCAGGAGCGTGACATTCAGATTAAGGGCTACCGCATTATGCTGCCGCTCGATGTGTTCTTGGTATCGACCGCGAACCCGGAAGACTACACGAACCGCGGACGCATCATCACTCCGCTTAAGGACCGCTACGGCGCGCAGATACGCACGCACTACCCTCGTTCCTTGGACGACGAAATCGGCATTGTAGAGCAGGAATACGCGCACTTTGACGACACCGGCAGCCGAGTCAGCGTGCCGCGATATATGCGCGAGATTATAGCCGAGTTCACCGCATTGGCTCGCCGCAGCCCGGACATCAACCAGCGTTCGGGCGTCAGCCTACGCGTGTCCATCGCCAACTACGAGACGATGCTTAGCTCTGCGTTCAAGCGCAGCCTGCGCCACAACGAACCCGCATCCCCGCGCGTAAGCGACCTTCCGGCGCTGGTCGCCTCCACGACGGGCAAGATCGAGATGGAAAGCGTCGAAGAGGGCAGGGAGTTCCGCGTCATCGAAGATCTGGTGAAGAAGGCGGTGCTGAACACATTTGGCCGCTACTACCAGCCGCGCCAATTCGCCGACTTGACCGACCTGTTTGAGGAAGGGCTGACAATCGAATGCGGCAGCGACAAGTCGTCCGCTGATTACCTATCTGGCTACGCCGGGATGGGCGAAGCAGCCGAGCTAATCAAAGAGATCGAGCAGTCTGAAGAGGCGGCGGCAATCGCATCCGCCGTGGAGTTCATATTGGAAGGGCTGCATCTGAACCGCCGTCTGAACTGCGACCGCGTCGGCGGGCAGTACATTTACAGTGGGTAAGATGGGCAGTAACGTCGATGCACAGGGTGGATATGATGAAGGGCTACCATATAAACATCTTCTACTCCTAAAGAAGACGAGCCGTATGTTGCGGATATACCCGACCTCATACATTGCTCGGCTTTCGGGGATACCGCTGAATAGGCTCTGAAAGAGTTGTAGATTGCTAAGGAAGCATGGCTTGCGGTCGTCACGGAATCAGGCAAGCCGATCCCCGCTCCAAGATACCGCCCTGCCATCTATCAAGTTGGATTGATTGAATAGGCGAGCAGCAACAAGGCAAACCGAATTGACAGGACGAAATTCATGACACAGAGAACAAGCCTGAGCGAGATACCACGAGCCTATGAGCCGCAGAGCGTTGAAAAGCGTATCTACGACTTCTGGATGGACGGCGGCTATTTCACGCCGGAGATAGACCACGACCGCGAGCCGTTCACCGTCATTATGCCACCGCCGAATGTTACGGGTGAGTTGCATATGGGACACGCGCTTACCATCGCGCTTGAAGACCTGATGGTGCGCTGGCACCGGATGAAGGGCGAATCTACGCTGTATCTGCCCGGCTCCGACCACGCCGGCATCGCAACGCAGGTTGTCGTGGAACGAATGCTCGCGGGCGAAGGCGTATCGCGCCACGATTTGGGACGCGACGGATTTAATGAAAGCGTCTGGCAATGGGTCGATCGTTACGGCAGCCGCATCTACGAGCAGACGAAGCGCATCGGCGCATCTTGTGACTGGACGCGCACCGCGTTTACGCTCGACGAAGGTCCGAGCACCGCCGTGCGAACCACATTTGTCAACTTGTACAAGAAGGGCCTAATATATCGCGGCGAACGCATCACGAACTGGTGCCCGCGCTGCCACACTGCGCTCTCCGACCTCGAAGTGAAGTACCGCGAAGATAACGGCAATCTGTATCAGATTCGGTATGACCTAGAAGACGGCAGTGGCGCGCTCGTCGTGGCGACAACCCGTCCTGAAACGCTGCTAGGCGACACGGCGGTTGCGGTCAATCCGGAAGATGAGCGCTACAAGGACTGCATCGGCAAGTACGCCATCCTGCCCGTACTGGGGCGCAAGCTGCCCGTCATCGGCGACGAAGCGGTCGAACTTGGCTTCGGCACCGGCGCTCTGAAGGTTACACCTGGACACGACCCGACCGACTTCGAGATTGGCCAGCGCAACGGCTTGCCCACCGTCAGCGTGATGAATCTTGACGGCACGCTGAACAGCAATGCCGGTCCATACGAAGGGCAGAGCATGGAAGAGGCGCGCAAGAACATCGTCGCGCAGTTGGAAGAAGAGGGCTTGCTGGTAGAGGTCGAGCCGTACAACCACTCGGTAGGACACTGCGACAGGTGCGACATCGTCGTCGAGCCTATAGTTACAACACAGTGGTATGTCCGGATGGAGCCGCTTGCAAAAGCGGCGCGAGACGCCGTGGCGAACGGCGAGACGCGAATCATCCCGGAGCGCTTCGCTAAAGTCTATTTCAATTGGTTGGACAACATCCGCGACTGGTGCATCAGCCGCCAGCTCTGGTGGGGGCATCGCATCCCCGTGTGGTACTGCGGCGACTGTGACGAGCCGATCGTGGAACTGGAAGACCCGACACCCTGTACCCATTGCCCCAATGGCAATCTGCGGCAGGACGAAGATGTGCTGGACACATGGTTTAGCTCAGCGCTGTGGACGCACTCTACGTTGGGCTGGCCCCGCGACACGGATGACCTCGACTACTTTTATCCGACAAGCGTGATGGAAACCGGCTACGACATCATATTCTTCTGGGTCGCGCGGATGATGATGATGGGCATCGAAAATATGGGCAAGCCGCCGTTCCACACGGTCTATCTGCACGGCTTGGTGCTCGACCCCGAAGGCGTGAAGATGAGCAAGACGAAGGGCAATGTGCTCGACCCGCTGCAGCTCATCGACATGTACGGCGCGGATGCGTTGCGGTTCGCGCTGACTATTGGCAATTCGCCGGGCAACGATCAGCGCCTGAACGAGCAGAAGCTCGAATCGAGCCGCAACTTTGCCAACAAGCTGTGGAACGCCGCGCGATTCGTGATGAGCAATCTCGAAGATGCAGGAACGGCGCTCAACGGCTGGTACAGCCCCGCACTGCCGAGCCATCGGCAAGACCGCTGGATAATGAGCCGGCTGAATCGCGTTGCCGAGCAGGTCGATAGGCTTATGCACGACTACCAGTTCGGTGAGGCGCAGCGTACCATCCACGACTTCTTCTGGCACGAATACGCGGATTGGTACATCGAAATGGCAAAGATTCGGCTGCGTTCGGATGATGACACAGGCGATTCGCCGCTGCCGTATCTCGCCTACGTGCTGGATCGCACGCTGCGGATGCTACACCCGTTCATGCCGTTCGTAACCGAAGAGATTTGGCAGTCGTTGAAAGAGCGAGTTCCAGCCGACCCGGACGCGCCGGATGCGCTGATAGTCGCCGAATACCCTATGGCGGACACGGCATATCTCGATGATGACGCGGAAGAGGACATATCGCTAGTGATGGAGACGGTGCGCTCTATACGCAACCTTCGCGCGGAGTTCCGCATACAGCAGCACCAGCGCATCGAAGCCGTACTAGACTTGCCGCAAGATGGTGATGTCGCAGCGGCGGAGGCGGACGCCATCAAAATGCTCGCGCGCGTCGAGCCGCTGAAATTCGGCGCTGCGACCAACGGCGCCGCGGCTGACGATAGCGAGAATGGCGAAAGCGTGTCGCTTGTACTGTCGAAGGGCGTTGTTACGATTCCGCTCGGCGGTCTGGTTGACCTGGACAAGGAACGCGAACGCATTCGCGGCGAGATTGCGGACATGGAACGCAACCGCGACCGCCTCAACGCGCGCCTTAGCGACGAGCGCTTCCTGTCGCGCGCGCCCACCGAAGTCGTCGAGCGCGAACGCGAGCGTCTGGCAGGTATCGAAGAGCGTAAGAGCAGGGCGGAAGATGTCCTATCTAGGCTCGGCGCGTAGTGTCGGCCGAATGTGAGCGCGCTACGCAAACATCCACGCATTTCGCGGTTCGCAAGCCGTTCGTCCCACCATTCCCGACTGAGGCATAACCGATGCTCAATCGTGTAATGCGGCCGGTCAGCCACATATTCCCGCAGGTGGGACGGAATGGCAGGATTGTCATTCTTGCCGCTGCGCTGCGTACGCTTGACTACGGATTCATCAGCGTTTTCCTCGGCGTGTATCTGTCGCTGCTGGGTTTCGGGGTAATTCAGGCGACTCTGATATTCAGCTCGATTATGGCAGGCAGCGCTCTGTCGAACTTCCTCGCCACATTCTGGGGAGATAGAATCGGGCGCAAGCGGATGTTCATGGCGATGTCCGTGCTGATGGTCGGCGGTGGCGTGGTCTTCTCGATTTCGTCAGATTACATAGTGCTGCTGATTGTAGGCGTGTTCGCGGTAACGACATCCGGCGGCGGCGACCGAACGGCGTTCATATCGCTGGACACCGCAGTGCTTGCGGAGAACACCAGCCCATCGCAGCGCACCGTGGCGTTCAGCTGTTACAACCTCGCGACCATATTCACGCGCGCGCTTGGCTCGATGATGATTGGGCTGCCCGTGCTAATTCAGCACGACCTGATACAGCAGTCTTGGGTTATAGACGAACTAGATTCGTACAAGGTGATGTTCGTGCTGTACACCGCGATTGCTGCGGTGGGCATTCCTCTGTACGCCCGGTTGTCTCCCGATGTGGAAGTGCGTCGCAGGGATTCCAGCGATGCTGAGGCACCGCAGAACGCGCCAACGCCTCCCGCAGGCACGCCATCCGCGCGTGGCTTGATTTACAGAATGACCGGGCTATCGATACTTGACGCCTTTGGTGGCGGGTTCGCGGTGCGGGCGTTCGTATCGTACTGGTTCGTAACTCAGTTTGGCATTGACCTGCTCGAAGTAACGGGTATTTTCTTCGCCGCGCAAGTGCTGAATGTGGTGTCGGTCTCCCTCGCTGCGCCGGTCGCCAAACGCATCGGGCTGGTGAACACGATGGCGTTCACGCAAGTCGCGGCGAACCTGATGTTCATCGGCTTGGCGCTTTCGACTGAAGTGTGGCTTGCCGTGGCGTTCTACCTGCTGCATGAAGTCTGCAACGATATGGATGTGCCTGCCCGCCAGTCCTACACGATGGCAATCGTGCCGGCGGAATCCCGCACCGCAATGGCGAGTATGAACAATCTCGGCCGAAATCTCGCGCAAACCGTCAGCCCAGCCGCCGCAGGTGTAATCGCTGGAATCGCGTATCTTGGCGCGCCGTTCCTAGTTGGTGCCGTTGTCAAGCTAGTGTACAACGGGTTGCTTCTACAGATGTTCCGCGGCATCAAACCGCCGGAAGAGGGCTAGTATCGTGTCAGCCTGCCTGCGCAAATGAGCCGACGAATATCCACATAAGTGACTTCGGAGCAGGCATTCGTCGTGGAAAGAAAGAAGATAGTAGGAACGGCGCGAAAATGCGGGACAGCTGGGGACGATGTGTCGTGTCGAAGTGCGCGGTCTGCGTGAGGCTTGCGTGGATGGTAGAGGAATGCGCTAAGGCTGCTCCGGCGCATACCCGCCGCCGGTCTGCGGCTGCGCTTCGGCGATTTCGCGGAGCTGGGCGATGCCTTTGCGCGTGTCGCTGGCGACTTTTGCCTTGTCCGATATTCGCATGCGGTACTTGAACAACCAATACAGGAACTCTTTGCACTGGCTTAGCGATATGACGCCTTCGTTGATGTAACCCATTTCGGCGCAGAAATCCTGCAAGAGTTCGGTGAGGCTGCGGCGGTATATCCGGAAATATGCCTCTTCGGAGAAGTCGCCTTGGTACTGATTGCCGTTGCTGACAGCGCGCTTATGCACTTCTCGCTCCACCGCCAATTGTAGCGCTTCTTCTACGACGACTCCGTAGTAGTAGTTCAGGAAACCGCTGTGCTTCTGCGCGCCTAGCAGTTCCTTGAATCGCTCTGCGTCGAAACTCTCTGGGAAGCGTCCGCTGAACAATAGCTCCTCGCGTTCGTCGTCGGGGATTAGTGTTCCTGCCACCTCGCACAGGCGCTCCGCCATCAGCATCCAATCGAACGCCTCGCCGCCGACGAAGTAATTGTTGCGCCGGTCGCCAATGGTCTCGGTTGCGGTGCGCCAGATGGACATCGCTTCCAGCACAGCCGTGGGCCAGTCCACGCCGCGCTCTAGCGCGCCAATCAGGTGCGCTATCGCTACGGCGTCTTCCCCGTCGGTCGGCGCTGACGGCGTGACGGCATCGGCTATCTCAGCCTCGTGCAAGTCTTGCAAACGCTTCTATCCTCGTAGGCTTGGGAGTCTTCAAGTATTCGATGAGCTTGTCGTAGGGGAGGGTGTTGAGGATGTGTCTGGGTTCGCACCACGCCCGGCGCGCCACGCCCACGCCGAATCGGGCGTTACTCAGGGCTTCTGTGGTGTGTGCGTCCGTGCTGATGACCAGTGGCACGCCGAGTTCACGGGCGCGCGCCGCATGGCTGTCTCGCAGGTCCAGGCGTTCCGGCGCAGCATTGATTTCGAGCGCGGTGCCGGTGTCCGCTGCCGCGCGGAATATCGCTTCGTAATCGGCGTCAACGCCTTTCCGCCCGCCAACAATGCGCGTGCTGAGGTGTCCGATGGCATCGACATTTGGATTGCGCATCGCCTTGATAATGCGCTCTGTCATTGTGGCGGCGTCTTGGCTCATCGCAGAGTGGACGGATGCGACAACCCAATCGAGCTTTTGCAAAATATCGTCGTCGTAGTCAAGCGTGCCATCCGCGCGGATGTCCATCTCCGTGCCGGCGAGTAGGCGAATGCCGCCGATGTTTTGCTCGCACTCCCGCACGACTGATATTTGCCGTTCCAGGCGCTCCTCACTCAACCCGTTGGCGATGCCTCTGCCGACCGAATGGTCGGTGATTGCCAAATATTCCAAGCCGCGTTCTTTCGCGGTGAGCACCATGGCTTGCATCGGGTCGCGACCGTCGCTCCAATCGCAGTGGTCGTGCAAGTCGCCGCGAATGTCGGACAATTCTACGAGCGCTGGAATGGCTTGTTGGAGCGCCAACTTGACCTCGCCGCCGCCTTGCCGCAATTCGGGCGGGATGTACTGCAAGCCGAGCCGTTTGTACAGCGCCTGCTCGTCGGCGAACTCTTCTATGACGCCGGTTTCCTTGTCGGTGATGCCGTATTCGTTGAGCGATAGGTTGAGCTGGTTCGCCCTGTCGCGCAGCAGAATGTTGTGCTGCAAATTGCCGGAAAAGTACTGCAACAGCGCGCCGAAGTGCCGTTCGTGCACCACGCGCAGATCGATCTGAATGCCGTCGTGCAGATACACCGACGCCTTCGTATCGCCGTGCCCCAGCACATCCGCGACATTCGGCAGGGACACCAGTGCGTCCAGCACTTGCGCCGGGTCGTCCGCCGTGCAAACGAGATCGATGTCGCCGATGGTCTCTTCGTAGCGGCGGAGGCTGCCGCCCGGCATAATCTGCCTGATTTCCGGGCATTGCTCTCGCAGCGCGGCGATGAGTCGGTCGCATATCGGCTGCGCGCGCGCGATTGGCATTCGCTTGCTCTGGCTGCGCTTGAACTGTAATTGTCGCGCGATATTGGTGGCGGTCTTCTTGCCCAGACGCGGCAGCGATTCCAGCCTGCCGTCGTCTATCGCCGCTTGTAAGCCGGACACATCTGTAACGCCCAGTTCCAGCCATAGCCGCCGCACGGTCTTCGGTCCCAGACCGGGAATCTGCATCACTTCCAGAATGCCGTCGGGAAACTCTGCCTTCAGGCGGTCGTAGTAGTGAAGCGAGTTCGTATCGACCATCTCGCCAATCTTCTCGGAGATTGCCTTGCCGATGCCGGGGATCGCCTTCAAGTCCTGCTCTTCGCGCAACATCTCGCCGAGTTCCATCGGCAGGCGTTCGATGGTGCGCGCGGCACGTTGGTAGGCGCGAATGGTGAATACCTTTTCGCCCTTCATTTCAAGCAAGCCTGCGATGTTCTCAAAAGTCTCGGCTATCTGAGAGTTGTTCATTACTTCTCACATGCTCTATGTGTCCGCCTTTGCGGCCTTCTCTGTGTGGTATGAAATAGGGCAGGGACTACGCTCCGCAACAGCGCTTGTACTTCTTTCCGCTACCGCACGGGCAGGGCGAATTGCGCCCGATCTTGCGGCTTCCCGCGGGGACGGCTTCGCGCTGCGCGGACACGACCTGCGTCATCACGCTGGCGTTGCCATTGCGGGACGCGCCGTTCGTGCCGGAGCGCTGGCGGCGGCGGTTTGTGCCGTTCGCGCCGTTGGGGTGCTGTAAGCTGCCGTTCAGCCGCGCATGCTGCTGCGCCATATCGCCGATGTTGTAGATGGCGTGCACGATGTCGCTCTGTATGCGCGACTGCAAGTCTTGGAACTTTTCGTGCCCCTCCTTTTTGTACATCACCAGTGGGTCGCGCTGCCCGAAGGCGTGCAGCCCGATGCCCTGCCGCAGGTTTTCCATTGCGGTGAGGTGCTGCACCCAGTTGCTGTCTATGACGCGCAGCATCACTTGGCGCTCCAGGGTGCGCATCTCGTCGTCGCCCAGCTCGGCTTCGATGCTGTCGTACAGCGCTTCGGCGTGGCGCAGGATGATGTCTTCCACTTCTTCGTATGAGTATGCCGCGATGTCGTCGTGGTATGCGAATTCGGACGGCATAGGCATTATGCCGCCGAGTTCGCGCGCTAGGCGTTCGGTATTCCACAGCTCGGGACGATTGCCGCCCAAGTGCTGCTGCAAGAGTTCCTGCATATTCGCCGCGACCATCGCTTGCATATTCGCCTTTAAGTCGGAGCCGGACAGAATCTTCTCGCGCTCGCCGTAGATGACATCGCGGTGCGTGTTCACCACATCGTCGTATTCGACGAGATGCTTGCGGATGTCGAAGTGGAACGCCTCTGTCTTCACCTGCGCGGACTCGATGGACTTGCTGATAGACTTGCTTTCAATGTGCCCTTCGTCTTCCATCGCCCAGTTCATGAACTTCTTGATGGTGTCGCCGCCGAAGCGCCGCATCAGTTCATCGTCGAGCGCAACATAGAACCGCGAGTGCCCAATGTCGCCTTGCCTGCCGGAACGCCCGCGAAGCTGGTTGTCGATGCGACGCGCCTCATGCCGCTCCGTGCCGAGAATGAACAAGCCGCCTTGCCTGATAACGCGGTCGTGGTCTGCCTGCCACTCTTCTTCGGGAATGCCAAGCATTTCCTGATTGCCGCCGAGAATGATGTCGGTGCCGCGACCCGCCATGTTGGTGGCGACGGTGACCGCGCCCGGACGACCTGCCTGCGCGACGATATGCGCCTCGCGTTCGTGCTGCTTGGCGTTCAGCACCTCGTGCTTGACGCCCGCCTTCCGCAGCCGATCGCTCAGCATCTCCGACATATCGATGTCCGTCGTGCCGACTAGCACGGGTTGTCCCGCTTGACTGCGCTCCCTGATTTCGCCGACGACCGCGCGGTATTTCGCGTCTTGGTTTGGATAAATGAGATCTTGGTCGTCTTGGCGAACCATCGGCTTGTTCGTGGGAATCTCGACTACTTCGAGTTTGTATATCTTCCAGAACTCTTCGCCTTCCGTGGCAGCCGTGCCGGTCATGCCGGACAGCTTGTCGTACAGGCGGAAGTAGTTCTGCAGCGTAATCGTGGCGTATGTCACTGACTCGCGCTGAACTTTTACGTTTTCCTTAGCTTCGATCGCCTGGTGCAGCCCGTCAGAGTAGCGCCTGCCGGTCATCAGGCGTCCGGTGAACTCGTCAACAATGACGACTTCGCCGTCTTGCACCACATAATCGCGGTCCCGTTCGAATATCGCCTGCGCCTTCAGCGCATTCTCGGCGTAGTGGACCAGCTCGAAGTTCTCCGCGCCGTAGATGTTACTGACATTCAGCATCTTCTCCAGTTTGGATATGCCTTCGTTCGTCAGCGCGGCGGTGCGGTGCTTCTCATCGATGGTGTAGTCGTCTTCGCGGTCGAGCGTGTTCGCCAGCCGCGCGAATCGGCGATATTCGTTTGGCGATTGCTGCGCCGGCCCGCTGATGATAAGCGGCGTGCGCGCCTCGTCGATGAGAATGTTATCCACCTCGTCCACGATGGCGAATTCGCGCTTTCCCTGCACCCGCCTGCCGAGTTCCACGACCATGTTGTCGCGCAAGTAGTCGAAGCCGAACTCGTTGTTCGTGCCGTATGTGATGTCCGCCGCATAAGCCTCTCGCCGTTCCACGCGGCGCAGGCTTTCCATGCCGCGTTCAGACGATTCCACATCAGGGTCGAACATGTACGCGGCATCATGCTGCAGCACGCCAATAGAAGCACCGAGGAAGTGATACACCTGCCCCATCCATTGGGCATCGCGGCGCGCTAGGTAGTCGTTTACGGTAACGACATGCACGCTGCCGGCGAGCGAGTTCAGGTAGGCGGGCAGTGTGGCAACGAGCGTTTTGCCTTCGCCTGTACGCATCTCGGCGATTTTGCCCTGATGCAGCACCATGCCGCCAATGAGCTGTACATCGAAGTGGCGCATTCCCAATACGCGCTTAGCCGCCTCGCGCACCGTGGCGAACGCCTCGGGCAGAATGTCGTCGAGTTCCTCGCCACGTTCAATGCGCTGGCGAAACTTGTAGCGAATCGTGGCGAGTTCCGCGTCCGACATGCTCTCGAATTCGCCTTCGAGTTTATTAATGTCTTCGGCGATGCGGCGCAGCTTCTTGATTGCTCCCTCGTTGGAGCCGACTAGCAGCCTTGTGAGAGATTTCAGCATGAGAGATTTGCCTCCGTGGTTGGGAGATCCGCCCTGCGAATCGGAAGGAATGCCCGGCAACCGCTCGTTGACCCGCTTGACGCGCGGCCTCGGCAGTATGCCAAGCGAAGTTTGGCGAACCTCTTACGCTCATTATACCCTATAAGGCAAATCGCGTTTTTGCCCGCCGCCAATTCGATGGAGTCGAGTATTCTTACGACCGTATCCTGACCTCCCACCGTCAAGAGGGGAGGGTAGGAAAGGGATATGGTGAAGTGCGATTGGAGTATTGCCAGCGATGTCAGACTAGGCGCCGGCGCCGTTGAACATCGCGCCGACGGATGTGCCGCTATGGATGCGCTGTATAGCCTCGCCCAGCATTGGCGCGACGGAAATTACGCTCGTCTTCGTGCCCATCTTGGCGGGCGGCACAGGTAGGGAGTCGGTAACGACCAGTTCTTTGATGATGCTGCTTTCCAGCACATCCGGGGCGCTGCCGGCGAGAACTGCGTGCGCGGCGTAGCAGTAGATGTCGCGCGCGCCGCGGCTGCGTATGGTGTTCGCCGTGGCGATGACCGTGCCGCCAGTGCCAATCTCGTCGTCCACTATGATGGCGGTTTTGCCCTGTACATCGCCGATGAGTGTTGTCGATTCCACGCTCTCCGTGTTGCCCAAGCGCACCTTTTCAACGATGGCGAGCGGCGCGTCCAGGCGCGATGCCAGATTGCGCGCGCGCTTGGCGTCGCCGGCGTCCGTCGCGACCACCACAATGTCGTTGTCAACCTGCCTGTCGCGGAAGTGGTGCGCAAGCTCCGGTATGGCGCTCAGTTCGTCGAGCGGGATGTTGAAGAATCCCTGAATCTGCCCGGCATGCAACTCGAGCGTCAGCACGCGGTCAGCGCCTGCGGTCTCTATCAGATTTGCCACAAGCCGCGCCGTGATGGGCACGCGTGGCTGGTCTTTCTTGTCGCTGCGGGCGTATGCGAAGTATGGGATGACCGCCGTGATCCTGCCTGCGGACGCGCGCTTGGCGGCATCGATCATAATCAGCAGTTCCATTATATGGTCGTTGACCGGGTATGCGATGGGCTGAACGAGGAACACATCCTGCTCGCGGATGTTCTCGAGAATCCGGACGAAAGTGTTGTCGTTGCTGAACTTGAACACTTCACTCATGCCAAGCGGAATGTCCAAGTAGGCGCAGATGGATTGAGCCAGCTTGCGATGGGCGTTCCCGCTAAATACCTTCAGGTCTTCGTAAAGAGCCATTCAAAACCTCTGAGAGCACTATTCCGATCTCTGCCATCGTCATAGTCCGGTCACCATCGTGTATCTCCGAAATTAAGGCGTTCCAACGTCAACTTCTTGTATTTCGGAAGCCAATTATATCATGTGGGCAATTCTTACTTACTAGTTCGCACCGTGCCCAATTTCATGCAAATCTGAGATGTGATGGGTTTATTCCCTTCCCACTGTGGGGGGGAGGCTAGGGTAGGGGCATTCCGAGCTATTGCCAAGCCTAAGCTATAGCCAACGCTGTTTGCCGATAGCCGCCCAATAGCCATCACACCACATCTGGTCTATAATCAGCGCGGCGAACGAGGTTTCGCCATGAAATGTGCGGCGCAGTCGGCGTCGATGAGGAGGCGATGATTTTGGCGAGCGAACGGGCAAGAAGCGCACCCACACATCCGAAGTTGAGGCTGCTGGAGCCACAATTGGTGGACTATCAAGGGCAGCGCATGATTTACCTGTACGACAGTCTGGGCATTGCCGAGGACGGCGCGCTCATCCCGCAGCCGCTTGCGCCTCTGCTATCGCTGTGCGACGGTACGCGCGATATATCCGGTTTACGTTCCGGCCTGCTGCTGCACACCGGCAACACGCTGCCTGAGCATGTCATCGCGCAGATTATCGAGCAGATGGACGACGCGCTGCTGTTGGAGAATGGCGCGTACCAGGACGCTGCCGCCGACGTGATGCGGCGATACCATGACGCGAGGCATCGCCCGCCGTCGCATGCCGGTCCGGTGTATCCCGGCGATGTAGCACGCCTAACCCGCACAATGGCAGCGTACTGCGAAGAAACGCCCGTGTCTGCCGACGAGACTGCTGTCGGTGAACTTATCGGCATGCTATGCCCGCACATCGACTACCAGCGCGGCCACAAGACTTACGCCGAGTTGTGGCAGCGCGCCAAGCCATCGCTTGACGACATAGAGCTGGTCGTGATATTCGGCACGGACCATTCCGGCGGGCTTGGGATGCTGACGCCCACGCGCCAGAGCTACTTCACGCCGCACGGCACACTGCGGACGGACACGGACATCATCGACGGTCTGGCAGATACGCTCGGCAAGCGTGCGTACGAGGAAGAGATTCACCACATCAAAGAGCATTCTATCGAACTCGCCGCCGTGTGGCTGCACCACTTCCTTGACGGACGAGATTGCGCAGTCGTGCCGGTGCTGTGCGGCTCGTTCCATCACTTCGTATCGGGCAGGGGCAATCCGTGGGACGACCGTCGAATTAACGATACGGTAGATTACCTAGTCGATGCCACCGCCGGACGCCGGACGCTGGTCATCGCAGCGGGCGACTTGGCACACATGGGCCCCGCATTCGGAGACACCGCACCGCTCGACGCCATAGCGCGCGCAAAGCTCGCGGCAGAAGACGGCGACTCAATGACCGAGATCTGCAACGGAGACGGCGCGGCATTCTTTGAACGCTCCCGCGCCGAATCGGACTCGCGCCGAATATGCGGCATCCCACCCATTTACCTTATGCTTGAATTGCTGAACCGGCAAGGCAAGGGCAGCAACCTGCAAGGTGAATCGATGGGCTACGACCAATGCCCCGCAGACGCGCAAGGCGGCTCGCTGGTATCCATAGCGGGGGCGTTATTGTATGACGGGGGATAAGAGCCTGGCAACACGAGAAACTATCCCGATGGGTTTCGCGCGCTTGGCAGACGAGTAGCCACTGTGCACCACGACGGCATGGCACCTGAGACCACGCCTAAAACGAACTCGGAACTCGGGTTGAGACAAGCGCGGCATTCCGCTGAGTCACATTACACGCTGGAAAAGGCGGCATAGGTGTACACGCTGTTCGACGGTGGGCAAGGTCGTGTCTAACTGGGATTAGACGATTGGCAGGACAGCACGGTATTTGGGATTGTGTGTGAATCGTTTTGCCCTCTCCTAAACATCGCCCCTTTCAGAGACGGTCTGTGTGTAAGTATTGCGCTGTGTGTTAGAATGCGCTTGCGACGCTGAATTGAGAAATTGAGCGAATCGCGTTCCGTTGAAATATCACTGGTGGCTATATGAGGAGATAGAAAATATGCGTCCAATAATGGATGTTGCGGCAGAACTCGGTCTGGACACGCAATCGCTTATCCCGCAGGGGCATTACAAGGCGAAGATACCGCTGAGCGCCGAGCGCACGGACGGCAAGCGTGGCAAGATGATTGTCGTAACCGGCATCACGCCTACGCCCGCCGGCGAAGGCAAGACGACCACGACGGTCGGCATGGCGCAAGGATTCGGCAGGCTTGGCAAGAATGTCGTCGCTACGCTGCGAGAACCTTCGCTCGGTCCGATATTCGGCATAAAGGGCGGCGGTACGGGCGGCGGACTGTCTCTAGTCGAGCCGCAGGACGAAGTAAACATCCACTTCACCGGCGACGCGCACGCCGTCGGCTCGGCGCACAACCTGCTCGCCGCGCTTACGGACAATGTGGCGCAGCGCGGGCAGATTCCCGGCTTCGGTCCGACCGGCATAACTTGGCGGCGCGTGACGGATGTCGAAGACAGGGCGCTGCGAACAATTGTCAGCGGCATTGGCGGCTCGCCAAATGCTCCGATGCGGGAGTCCGGATTCGACATCGTTACCGCGTCCGAGATTATGGCGGTGCTCGCGTTGTCGTCTAGCCTCGAGAACCTGCGCGAACGTCTCAGCCGCATCGTGGTGGGCACTACAAACTCCGGCGATCCCGTAACGGCGGAAGATGTGAACGCGGTCGGCTCGATGATGTCGCTGCTGCGCTACGCCATTCAGCCGAACCTCGTGCAGACTACGGAAGGGCAGGCGGTCATCGTGCATGCCGGCCCATTCGGCAATATCGCGCACGGCTGCAGCTCGGTGATGGGCGACAGAATTGCACTCGGATACGCCGACTATGTGCTGACTGAAGCGGGCTTCGGCGCAGACTTGGGCTTCGAGAAATTTATGCACATCAAAGCGCGCTTCAATGGCCTCGAACCGAGCGGCGCGGTTATCGTGGCGACGGTGCGTGCGCTGCGGTCGCACGGCGGGGCGCTTAGGCGTCAGCTCGACGAGCCGAACGAAGAAAGAGTGCAGCGCGGCATGGCAAATCTGGTGCATCTAATCGGCGCGATCCGTTCGTTCGGCTTGCCCGTTGTGGTCGCGCTGAATAGATTCCCGTCTGACACCGAATCGGAGCTGGATATTGTCAGGAAGGGCTGCGAGGAAGCAGGCGCATTCGCCGCCGTGGACACGCGCGTGTTCACCGAGGGCGGCGCAGGCGGCGTCGATCTTGCACAGGCGGTCATAGATGCGACCTCTGGCGACGAACCGGAAATCACTTATATGTACCCCGAAGACGCCACGATTCGCGAGAAGGTGTTGGCATTGGCACAGAAGATGTACGGCGCGGACGATGTGTCCTGGGCGCCGTCCACGCGCCGGCTGCTGCGCCGTTACGAAGAGCAGGGCTGGGGCAGCCTGCCTGTGTGCATGGCGAAGACGCACCTGTCCATCTCGCACAACCCGCGCCTCAAGGGCAGGCCGTCCGGCTACACTTTCGAGGTCAACGACGTGCGAGCATCCGTCGGCGCGGGCTTCATATACCCAATTGCCGGCAGCATCATGACGATGCCCGGCTTGCCGGGTTCCCCGCGCGCGCTAGATGTGGACGGCGAGGGGAATATCTTGGGGTTGTAGTAAGGCGATGGCACATCAATGGTGGACGTAGATTTCGGCAACGATGGGTGTTTTCAACAAAGGCGTCAACCTTGCTAGACGTGTGGAAGTGAAGGCTGACAATCTATGGTCTTGAGTGGCGGGGTTTAACATGCCCGAGTTCTTCAATGTGCTTGCCCCGGACGCTGCGTTCGACGCGCTGAAGCCGATGCTGAAATCGTCGGTCGGAGTGGAGGTCGTGCCCGTGTCTGAGTCGCTCGGGCGCGTAACGGCGGCTGACATACACTCGCCCGAAGACTTGCCGGCATTCCCGCGTTCCTCGATGGACGGCTATTCCGTGCGCTCGCGGGACACATTCGGCGCGAGCGAAGGCTTACCCGCGTACCTTGACTTGGTAGGCGAAGTGCCGATGGGCGAATCGGCGAATGTCCGGCTCAGAGTAGGGCAGGTGGCGAAGGCTTATACCGGCGGCATGCTGGCAGAAGGCGCGGACGCCGTAGTTATGGTCGAACGCACGCAAGCTCTGGACGAGACCGCGATTGAAGTGCTGCGCGCCGTTGCGCCCGGCGAGAATGTTGTGCAGGTCGGCGAGGATGTGCGCAAGGGTGATGTCATCTTGTCCAAAGGCAGTGTGATTCGACCGCAGGACATTGGCGGTCTGCTCGCGCTGGGTATCACACACATTGATGTGTGCCGCAAGCCCCGTGTCGGCATAATATCCACCGGCGACGAGTTGGTGCCGCCCGGCGCGCAAGTCGGCGCTGGACAGATTCGCGACATCAACACATACACCATCGCCGCGCTGGTGGAGCAGGTAGGAGGCAAACCGATTCCTATCGCGCTCGCACCGGACGATTTCGATGCGCAGCGTAACGCGGCGATTGAAGGGCTTGCGGCTTGCGATGCGCTCGTGTTCTCCGCCGGCAGCTCGGTAAGCAGCCGCGACCTGACCGCGGATGTGATAAACAGCCTCGGCGAGCCGGGCGTCATCGTGCATGGCATTTCCATCAAGCCGGGCAAGCCGACCGTCATTGGCTTGGCGGACGGCAAGCCCGTGTTCGGCCTGCCGGGCAATCCTGTCTCCGCGATGATCGTCTTCCACCTGATAGTTCGTCCGGCAATCTATCAAATGAGCGGCATTGATAGTGCGCCGAATTCGGCGTCGTGCGAGGCAACGCTCACGCGCGACATATCTTCCGATGCAGGCCGAGAAGACTTTGTCCCTGTCCGTATCGAACACGATAGCGGTCGCGCGCAAGCCATACCTGTGTTTGGCAAATCAAACCTGATTTATCTGCTTGTGCGCTCCGATGGCATCGTAAAGGTACCGCTCGACAGGTCAGGGCTTTATGCGGGCGATACGGTGGATGTGCGGTTGTTTTTAGTTTGAACTCGGCGGTAGTGATTTACGAGATGATTGTAGCAATGTGAAGCGCGACCATCACCTTCGCATGAAATAGGGCTTGATGAATTTCCCCGACACCTCAGGCGATGATACGTCAGCGAATTGCCGTCTGACGACAGGCTGGAAAGAAGCGCCGAGCAATAGTCGTCCACATAAATGTATTATTAGCAACAGGACAACGCAATTTGACGACCCAATCCCATAGACACGGCAGGCGGTACTATCTCAGCGATATTCCGCTTGAGGATGCGCTCGACCGCTATTTCAAGGCGTTAGACGCCGTTTTCGGATTACGCCACACAGAGTCCGAAGTCGTGCCGCTCACTAGCGCCCAAGGGCGTGTAACCGCCGAACCGATATGGGCGCAAATATCGTCGCCGCACTATGATTCGGCGGCGATGGACGGCATTGCGGTGCGCTCCACGGACACGGTTGGCGCGACTGAAACATCCCCGCTGCACCTCGCAGTTGGAGCGCAAGCGGTCTGGATCGACACCGGTGATCCCATGCCGGATGGCTACGATGCGGTGATTATGGTTGAAGTCGTGCACGAAGTTGATGGCGACACATTGGAGATACAAGCGCCTGCCGCGCCATATCAGCATGTCCGACCGCTTGGAGAGGACATCGTGGCGACGGAGCTTGTGCTGCCCGAGAACCATACTTTGCGTCCGGTGGACTTGGGGGCGTGCGCGGCGGCGGGTCTGCCCTCGCTGCCTGTGCGCCGTAAGCCTAGCGTGGCGGTCATACCGACCGGCAACGAACTCGTGCAGGTGGGAGGCGACCTACAGCCCGGCGACATCATTGAGTTCAACTCGCTGGTTCTGGGCGGCATGGTGGACGATTGGGGCGGGGATGCGACGACTTGGCAGACGATACCGGACGACTTCGACGCATTGCTTGCTGGTGTCAAGGCGGCGGTGGCTCAACACGACATCGTACTGGTGAACGCCGGTTCGTCTGCGGGCAGCGAAGACTACACGGCGCGCGTCATCGAATCGCTTGGCGAACTCGTCGTGCATGGGACGGCAATTCGACCCGGACATCCTATCGCGCTTGGCGTAGTGCAAGGCAAGCCGGTGCTGGGCATTCCCGGCTATCCCGTGTCAGCGGCGCTCACCTGCGAACTCTTCGTTAAGCCTCTGGTCGAGCGTATGCTGGGTGTCCCCGCGTCAGTCCGAAGCGCAGCGCAAGCGACAATCACGCGCAAAACAATGTCGCCTATGGGCGAGGACGAATTTCTGCGAGTTCGGCTAGGTCGTGTCGGCGATAAACTAGTCGCATCACCGATCATGCGCGGCGCGGGTGTCATAATGTCGCTTGTTCGCGCGGACGGCATCGTGAAGATACCGCGCTTCTCCGAAGGCTTGGACGCCGGCGCGGAGGTCAGCGTCGAACTTCTGCGGCCGGTCGAATCGATCGACGATACCGTCGTGGCCATCGGCAGCCACGATATGACGCTCGACCTCCTAGCGAGCCATGTGCGCCGGGCAAAGCCGCAGATGACGCTTGCATCGTCGAATGTGGGCAGCATGGGCGGGCTGATGGCGCTGGCGCGAGGCGAGGCGCATATGGCAGGCTCGCACCTGCTAGACGAAGAAACGGGCGAGTACAATCTGTCGTACATCCGCCGCTTCCTGAAAGGGCGCAGCGTGGTCGTGGTCAATCTCGTGCAGCGCATACAGGGGCTGATTCTGCCATGCAGCAATCCCAAGCAAATCGCCGCGCTGCACGACCTTGCGCGAGATGATGTTACATTCCTCAACCGGCAGCGTGGCTCCGGCACGCGGCTCTTGCTAGACTACAAGCTGCGCGAACTTGGCATCGAACCGGACGACATTCGCGGCTATGACCGCGAGGAATACACACATCTCGCGGTTGCGGCAGCGGTCGCAGGAGGGCGCGCCGATGTCGGGCTGGGCATCCTGTCGGCAGCAAACGCGATGGGGCTGGACTTCGTGCCGCTGCTGTCAGAGCAGTACGACCTCGTGATACCGCGCGAACACTACGATAGCGAAAATGTGCAGTTTGCGCTTGAAACCATCCGCAGCGACGCATTCAAAGCAGAAGTCGATGCGCTAGGCGGCTACGGCACTAAGTCGATGGGACAGGTCGTAGCAGAGCTGAGTTAGCGGCGCAATAATATGGTTGTGATGCGACAATTCAGGTTAGCAGCGAGAATAAGGTGATGGACGACTCAAGAAGCGTCTCAGCAATAGTGCTTGCCGGCGGATTGAGCCGAAGGCTTGGCCGTGACAAGGCGCTTGAACCATTCGGCGGCGAGCCGTTAATCTCACGAGTCATCGGACGACTTGCCACGCTTACGGACGAGACCGTCGTCGTGGTCAACAGCAAGGAGCGCGCCGCCGAACTGCCGCTGCCCGCCGGCGCAAAGACCGCCGTGGACATCTACCCGGACTCCGGTTCGTTAGGCGGGATATTCACCGGGCTAACCGCCGCGTCTAACGAATGGGGATTCGTCGTCGCCTGTGACATGCCGTTCCTGAACACCGCGCTCATCAAGCATATTCTGTCATTGCGGCAGGGGCACGACGCCGTTGTGCCAATGCTGGAAGGCTATCCCGAACCGACGCACTCCGCGTACTCTAAGGCATGCCTGCCGCATATTGAGCGCCGCCTCGAAGCCGGACAGCTGCGCATCGCCCGCTTCTTCGACGATGTTCGCGTGCGGTATGTGCAAGATGATGAAGTTGACGCGCTCGACGCCGACCGGTTGAGCTTCTTCAATGTGAACACGCCGGACGACTTGGCGCACGCTCTGTCGCTCGTTGAAGAGGGCAGGTAGCAGCATGATGGAACATACCACGGTGCACACCGCTAACGTCACGATCGAGCTATTCGGCACGGCACGCATTGCGAGCGGTCGCAAGGCAATCGCATTGACACTGCCATCGAACGCCAGCGCCGCCTCTTTGGTCGTTGCGCTTGCAGAGAAATGCCCCGCGCTCGTCGGCGTCGTACTGCGCGATGACCTTGCCGGCTTGCTGGAAAGTTACACCCTCAACTTGAACGGCACAGAGTTCGTGAGCGACGGCTGCCTGCGCCTTCGGGACGGCGACACGCTGCTACTCTTTTCCAGCCAAGCGGGTGGCTGAATCCTCACTTGCGCTACATGATACAATGGCGCAAAATAGCGCGAGTCAGCGCAGTAAATCTAGCGCGACGAATTCGCAAACTGGGGATAACCGCTTGCTTTATGGATACAACGGCAGGGCGCTCGTAGTCGATTTGACGCGCCAAGAGAGCCACTGGGAGGCGCTGTCAGAAGACGTGCTGCGTCGATACATCGGCGGCACGGGGCTTGGCGCATATCTGCTATTCAAGCACTGCCCGCCGGGCGTCGAGCCGCTCGCGCCGCAGAACCCGCTGATATTCGTCACCAGCCCGCTCGTCGGCAGCCGCCTGACCACCAGCAGTAAGTTCGCGGTGCTGACAAAATCGCCGCTCACCGGCTTCATCGGCGATTCGCTGTCGTCCAGTTTCATGGCGACCGAGCTGAAAAAATCCGGCTGCGACGCGCTCATAATCACAGGCAAGAGCGAATATCCCTGCCTGCTGTCCATCGACGACGGGCAAGTTGATTTCCTAGACGCGGACGACCTGCTGGGCTTGAGCACGCTTGAAACCGAGAAGGCTGTCAAGATGCGTCTGGGGCATCGTACCCGCGTGGCGTGCATCGGTCCCGCAGGCGAAAATCTGGTGCGCTTCGCCAGCATCACCAATGACGGCGGACGGCAGGCGGCGCGCACCGGACCCGGCGCAGTGATGGGCTCGAAGAATTTGAAGGCGATCGCGGTCAAGGGAACGCGAGCCGTACCCGTGCAAAACCCGGACGCGCTCAACCGCATCGGCGCGGACTTGACGCGGCGTAGTCTGGGCCCGGCGACCGAGAAATACCGCACACTCGGCACGATGGCGAATGTCTCGGTCTTCAACAGCCTTGCCACCCTGCCCACGCGCAACTTCCAGCAGTCCACATTCGACGGCGCGGACGGCGTGAGCGCAGAGCAGTTCCATGAAACTAACTTCGTGAAGAACGCGCATTGCGCCAACTGCACAATCGGCTGCGAGAAGATTCTGGTGACGAGCGACAGCGGCAAGAAGGCGAAAGGGCGGATGGAATACGAAAGCGCCTTCGCCTTGGGTCCGCTGGTCGGCGTCGCTGACGGCAACACCGTCATTCGCGCGTCCACGCTTTGCGACGAGCTCGGCATGGATACCATCAGCGTTGGCGCGACTATCGCCTGGGCGATGGAGTGCTTCGAGCGCGGCATTCTGACGCTCGACGACACGGGCGGAATGGACTTGCGCTTCGGCAGCGGCGACGAATTATTGGCGTGCGTCCGGCTCATTGCGGCGCGTGAGGGCGTAGGCGGCTTGCTCGCCGAGGGCAGTTTGCGCGCCGCGCGTATTGTCGGGCAGGGCAGCGAGGACTGGGCAATGCAGGTCAAGGGCTTGGAGATGCCCGGGTACGAACCGCGCAGTCTGAAGACGATGGCACTCGGACTCGCGGTCAGCACACGCGGCGCGTGCCACAATCGTTCATCGGCGTACGAGGCGGACTTCTCCGCGCGCGTCAATAGACTGGAAGCGGATGAACGGCGCGGTAAAATCACGGCGGAAGGCGAGGACTTCTCCGCGGTGTTAGACTCGCTGATATGGTGCAAGTTTCTGCGCAAGGCGTTCGACGACTTGTACAAAGAATCGGCGGAGATATACCGGCACATCACAGGCTGGGATGTGAGCGCGGACGAGTTGCAAGCGATCGGCGAGCGTGTGAACAATCTCAAAAAGGCGTTCAACATCCGCGAAGGTTGGACGCGCGAAGATGATACACTGCCGCAGCGAGTGTTCGACGAAGTGCTACCAACCGGCGTAGCGCAGGGCGTAGGCTTAAGCCGCGCTGACTTGGATATGATGATAGACGGTTACTATCGCGCCCGCCGTTGGAACGCAGACGGCACGATACCGGATGATACACTGCTCGATTTGGGCATAGAGGATGTGGTGAGGGACGCGGCGCTGACGCACTGAATCCAAGCTATCACGCATCGCGCATTCTGGAATAGCGGCAGAAAGCAGGCGAGGACAAGGGACGCAGATTGAACAGGGAAGTAAGAAACGCACTACGCACCACATTGCGGCAGAAGTTCCCGCGCAGTCGGGGGCAGCTGCTGCCGGCGCTGCACTTCCTCCAGCACGAGTATGGCCACTTGCCGAACTGGGCGATGGAAGTCGTGGGATGGCATCTTGGCATACCTTCGAGCGAAGTTTATGGTGCCGCCACGAGCTACACCGAGCTCCGCATTCAGAAGCCGGGCGAGCATGTGATTCGAGTTTGCACGGGGCTGAGTTGCTGGCTTAACGGCGGCAGGCAGCTGATGGCAGAAACGCAAGCCGCGCTCGCCAATGACAGCACAAACGGCAATGTAACTCTCGAAGAAACGCCTTGCGCCTACATGTGCGGTGTCGCGCCGGTGGTCGAAGTCGATGGCGTGTGGCGCGGCAGGGCAGCGGTCGCTCAAGTCAGCGCGATTATCGAGGAGGTGTCGTCTTGACGGACGCCATTACGGATGCTCTAGGCTCACTTCGCGCTGCCGCAAGCGTGGAACGGCAGGCGCGCGACCGCAAGACGCGCGTTGTGGTGCAGGTCTCGCACAGTTCGCTGGCAGTCGGCGCCGGTGAAGTTGCAGACGCGCTGTTGCAGGCGTTGCCGAACGACGCATATCTGGTTACGGCAGGCTGCGATGGCGCGAGTTTCGCCGCTCCTAAGGCGATAGTGTCGTTCGCGGACGGTCGCACTATCGAGTATTGCAACCTATCCGCTGATGATGTGAACACGGACATGTTCTCAGACACATCAGCGGATTCCGATACTGCAACGAATACCGCTCAACCGAAATCTGACAGCAGCGATTTCCTCGCAAGGCAACACCGTCTGACGCTGCAAGGCTGCGGCGAATGGGATGCCCTGCACATCGGCGAGTACATCCTGAACGGGGGATATAACGGGCTTGCGCGCGCGCTTTCCATGCCACCGGACGATGTTATCGAGGAAGTGCTGGCGTCCGGATTGCGAGGGCGTGGTGGCGCGTACTTTCCGGCAGGGCTGAAGTGGCGCGGCGCGCGCGCGGTCAACAACACTCCGCGCTACCTTGTGGTCAATTGCGAGGAAGGCGAACCGGGCATATTCAAAGACCGCCATATCATGGAAGGCGTGCCGCATCGACTGATAGAGGGCGCGATTATCGCGGCTTACGCGGCTGGCGTCCACGAAGCGCACATTTACATCAACGCAGAAGCAAACCTATCCGCCGAGCGCATGCAGACCGCCTTGGAGCAGGCATACGCGAGCGGATTGTTGGGCGACGACATTCTGTCATCAGGCTTCGCGCTGGACATGGCGATTATGCGCGGCGCGGGAGGCTATGTGTGCGGCGACGAAACCACGCTGCTAAACACGATGGAAGGCTTGCGAAGAGAACCACGACAACGCCCTCCATTCCCCACGGAAGCCGGACTCTGGGGCAAGCCAACCGTCATTAACAACGCGGAAACGCTGTCCAGCGTGCCGTACATCTTGGCGTACGGCAGTGGTGCGTTCGCGGCAGTCGGCACAGACGACGCCAAAGGCACGAAGATAATCAGCCTTAGCGGTTCGGTGCGGCGAGGGGGGCTTGCCGAGGTGCCGATGGGCACGACACTGCGCGAGATTATCTACGACATCGGCGGCGGCATCGCAGACGACAGGGCTTTGAGCGCGATTGCGGTTGGCGGACCTTCTAGCGGCATATTCCCCGTTTCTATGCTGGATACGCCAATCACGCCGGGCTTCATCCACGAATCGGGCGTGATGCTTGGCGCGGGTGGGGTCATCGCGCTTGACGACAGTGTGAGTGCGGTGGATATGATGCGCAAGCTCGCGGCGTACAACGCGGCAGAATCGTGCGGCAAGTGTACGCCCTGCCGCGAGGGAACACCACGCATGGTCAAAATGGTGGATGACATCGTGGCTGGCAAGGCGCCGGTTGGCGCGCTTGACGAACTGCGGCAGCTCGCGGAACTGGTGAACGCCGCGTCCTTGTGCGGCTTGGGGCAGGCAGCGGGCAATCCCGTCCTCAGCGCGCTCCACTTCTTTGGCGACGAACTTGCGATGATGGCTGGTGAACGGCAGTAGGTGGCGGTCGTGGACGAGCACACCTTTGGCTTGTACATAGTTGGGGAGAACATCACTCTCAACCTAACCTTCCACCTTCAAGGGGGAAAGGTACAGACTGGACAAAATGCGTTAACTCAGGAAGGCGCGAAATGAGCATCACACTCAGCATCAACGGCTATCCGACAACCGTCAGCGAGTCTGCGACGGTCTTGGACGCCATCAATCAGTCCGGCACTTACATATCGCAGCTGTGCAAAGACCCGGACATGAAGCCCATCGGGGCTTGCCGCACTTGCCTTGTACAAATCGAGGGCGTACGTGGCTATCCGGCTTCCTGCGCGGTGCCCGTTTCGGACGGCATGAGCGTCTGGACGGACACGCCGGAAGTGCAAGCGATGCGCAAGGGCGTGCTGGAACTCACGCTCGCGATGTTCCCGTCAAACGGGGCGAACGGGCACAAGTCCTACAAGGAACTGTCCATCGCAGCGGACAGGCACGGTATTACCGCCCCGCGCTGGGAGGGCAGGAAGCGAGAAGCCGTTGACAGCAGCAATCCGGTGTTCAACATAGCGATGGAAAGCTGCATCCTGTGCCAACGCTGCGTGCAGGCGTGCCAAGACGGGCACCAGTTCATAGGCGCGATTGACCTGCTAGGTACAGGCACGCAGGGCAAGATTGGCACATTCGCGGAACGCCCGCTAGTGGAGTCGGTCTGCACAACTTGCGGGCAGTGCTTGTCCGTATGCCCGACGGGCGCAATCGAAGTCAAGACGCCGCCGTCGAATGTGGAAAAAGAGGTTACTACGACCTGCCCATACTGCGGCGTGGGCTGCGGCATCAAGGCACAGGTTGACGACACCGACCGCATCGTGGCGATGCTCGACGATCCTGATAACCAGTCCAGCATTGGGATGCTGTGCGTCAAGGGGCGATTCGGCTATACATTTGTCAACCACGAAGACAGGCTGACCGCACCGCTCATACGCAAGGACGGCATCCTGACCGAGGCGAGCTGGGATGAGGCGCTCGAATATGTCGCCGACAATCTCGCCAAGTATCGCGGCTACGAGTTCTCCACGCTCTGCTCCGCGAAGGCGACCAACGAAGACGGCTATGTTCAGCAGAAGTTCGCGCGGCTGCTGATGCAAAGCAACCACATCGACCACTGCACACGCCTGTGTCACGCCCCGTCCGTTGAGGCGATGCTGACATCGCTGGGGAGCGGCGCTACTTCGAATTCGTACCAAGACTACGAAGAGGCAGGCTGCCTCGTCATTATCGGTTCGGACGCGAACTCGAACCACCCGGTCGCCGCGTCTCGAATGCGGCGCGCGGTGCTGGAACGCGGCGCGAAGCTCATCGTCATCAACCCGCGCCGCATCGATATGTGCGACTTCGCCGAGCTGTGGCTGCGACCGCGCCCGGGCACTGACGTCGCACTGCTAAACGCAATGGCGAAGGTGATACTCGACGAGAACCTGGTCGATTGGGATTTCGTGAACGGTCGCACCGAGGAATTCGAGAACTGGCGCTCGGTAATAGACGGATATACGCTCGACTATGCGGAATCGCTCACCGGCGTGCGTGCGGACGACATCGCGCAGGCGGCACGGATATACGCTGAGCCGCCGTTCAGCGGGTCGTGCCTCATCTGGGGAATGGGCATCACGCAGCACATGATGGGCACGGCCAACGCGCACAGCCTGCTGAACCTGTCGTTCGTCGCGGGGCAGCTCGGTAAGCCCGGATCGGGTATTTCGCCGCTGCGAGGGCAAAACAATGTACAGGGCTGCGGAGACGCGGGCTGTCTGCCCGACGCATTCCCCGGCTATCAGCGAATCGGCAAGGACACAGTGTCCAAATTCCGACAAGCTTGGGGCAATCACCCGCTGCCGGACGAGGCAGGGCATGTCATCACCGAGATGATGCGCGACATCGAGAACAGTCGCATCAAGGCGATGTATGTTACCGGCGAGAACCCGTTGCTGAGCGAGCCGAATCTCAACCACGCCGAAGAAGTTTTGCAGAAGCTAGAGTTTCTGGTAGTTCAGGACATTTTCCTGCACGAGACGGCACAGATCGCAGATGTCGTGCTGCCCGCCACATCGTTCGCCGAAAAGGACGGCACATTCACGAACAGCGAGCGCCGTGTGCAGCGTGTCCGCAAGGTCGTCGAGCCAATTGGCGACAGCCGACCGGATTGGGACATTCTCTGCGACTTGGCGCAGCGCATGAGCCGCAATCTTGGGTTGGGCATGGAAGACCAGTTCGCCTTCACGCATCCGTCCGAGATATGGCAGGAAATGGCAGGCAACACTCCAATCATCGCGGGCATTTCGTACGACCGTCTTGAAATCGAAGGCGGTATCCAGTGGCCGTGCCCGACGCCTGACCACCCCGGCACGCGCTATCTGTACGAGTATGATTTCCCGCGCGGTCCTAGGGCAAAGTTCGTCGCATTCAACCAGGGTCCGCAGGCAGAAGAAATGCCGTCCAGGCGCTTCCCGCTGATATTGAACACCGGCCGCATCCTGTACCACTGGCACGGCGGTACGATAACGCGCAGGGCGGACAATCTGCTGGCGCGCGCGCCGGAGCTGCAAATCAGCATGAGCGCAGACGATGGCGCGAAGTTCGAGGTATCAGACGGCGAGTGGATACGCTTAAAGTCGCGGCGTGGCGTGTTAGAGGGCAGGGCAAACTACACTGATAAGATGCGGCAGGGCGAGGTGTTCGTGCCATTCGTCAAGCTGCAGCAACACGCTGCTAACTTCCTGACCAGTGACGCGCTCGATCCATATTCCGGCATACCGGAGTACAAAGTCTGCGCGGTGCGAATCGAAAAGGTAGCCGAACCGATTCACTCGGCGGACTGAGGCTTGGGGACGTATATCCAGCCTTCGAGTCTTGCCGCCGGCAGTTCGGCGGCGTTAGGTTGGCGAAATTTGGCTGCGTCCTGCGCCCATCGCGCAGCCACGACTGCCGCAACTACGGCGTCGAGGCAATTGTCGTTTTCGATGCAAACCTCGCGTAAATCGGATAAATTGGGCAGCGCGATACCGGAATTGTGCTGGATGTCGTCCAAGATGGCGTTGCGCCGTTCGTCGCGCAGTAGGGCAGACTTTGGCTTCTTGTATCCCTTATAGATTGCGCCAATAGCCCTGAGAAATGCGCCGGGCATCGTTTCCAGCAGAGTTACGACTTCGGCTTGGCCGCCCGACGCTTCCATTGGCGGCACAATCCAGCGGCTAGGCTCTTTGCTGAATAGCTCGCGCAGCATGCGGATGCCCCAATATGTCATTGGAACCATGTTGGGGTTGACCTTGTGCAGCGGCGAGAAGCTTTCTGTGAAATGGGCTCTGTCGCCGGCACGCTTGGGTTCTATGCCGAAATGGCTGACAAAGGCGTCTCGCGCCGCATAAAAGTCATCAAGGCTCATTCCGTCTATGGTGCGCCACACATCCGGCATTGCCTTCAAGCCGTCGCCTGTGTTCAGGAACTCGGCGAACTCTTGCGGAACGCTAAACGGGAAGTCTATGGCGGATACGGTCGGTGGGTATGCGGCAATCAGAAGGTTGACCACATCCTTGCGGCGTATCATGTTCGCGCCTTCGAATATGAGCGCGCCGTCGCTTGTCAGGCGTCCGCTAGCAACCCAGGTGTCTCGGTCGTGCTTTGCGCCACTGAAGTCGATGCCTATGATGGTGGTCATGCGTGCCTCCGGCAAGCTTAGAGTCGGTGTGTTAAGCGGCCGCATTGTACCACTCGGGCTCTTGCGCTTGGCGTCATTACCTTCTAATTCTGGTATTATCTCTATGACACGATAACGCACGGAAGGACGCCCGATGACCACACCTTTATCGCAAATGCCGAAGCCCGAAGCCGGACAGTACGCGGGGCGGCGCAAACTGTTTCTGGTGCCGATATTCCTGTTTCCGCCGGACATGCCCAATGACGCAACGCAACTGCTCGAACGCTACTGGTCCGAAGTGCGCGACCACATCCAGAACCTTGAACGCTCGCTTGGCAGTGTGATGCACGTGTTCCACGAGACTATCTACGCGGGCGATGACGAAGGCATGGCAATGGTCGAGGCGATGAACCCGTTTGGCGGCGCGTTCATTCAGGCGCTGCGCAGCGGCGGCGCATCGTTGGAGGCGACGGAGGACAGGGCTGTCGTCGAAGAGCACAGCGACTGGCAGCGCTGCCTGTCCATCGGCTTGATGAGCGAGAAGGTGATGAATCTGGCGATCTCCGGCATTCAGGAGACGACGCAGCAACGCTTCGACCACATCGCAGAACGCATCTCAGAGACGCTGACCAATACGGGAAACGGAGCGCTGTTCATCAGTGAAGGGCATCGCGTACAGTTCCCCGCGGACATTCAGGTGTTCTTCGTCGCGCCGCCCGCATTGGACGCGCTTAAACGATGGATCGACAGCCAAATGCGCGGCGCAGCGCAGGCGCAATCGAACGAACCTAGCGACGGAGCGCAGCAATGAGCAAGAAGTGGCAAAGCCGCGAATTCAACCTGTCCGACAAGCACCGCTGGAAGGCGAAGCCCGGAAACAAGATTTTCGTCATCAACAGGGGCGCCGTCCATTTGGAATACCCGGGCGACTGGGTTGTCAAGCCGGAGGGCGACACCATCTGCTTCTACGACGGCGAAGAGCCGGACGACGACATTCGCCTGCAAGTGTCCGTTACGCAACTCGGACCGGACGGCACGATTGTCAATTGGGGCATATTCCCGCCGCTTGAGCACTACATGGACACCGTCGTCTTGAGGAACGACGTACGACATCGCACGCGAAAGGGGCCCCTGCTGAAGGTGCGCCGCAGCGACCTTGAATACGCATGGCTTGAGATTGACTTCATCGACCCGGTGGAGAAGCGCAAGGCGCACTCGCGGGCGTGCCTGGCGCGCGGCGGCAATGTGCAGGCGCTCATCACGATGGAGTATTGGCCCGAAGACCACGCGGTCGCCAACGATGTGTGGAACGGCGCGCTAGAATCGCTGAAGCTCGCCGAATATGTCGAGAACCCATTCCGCGGGCCGCCGAACCGCTGACTCCAACCGATGACGAATACCGCCGATACTGCCGCGACCAACTGCTGCATATTCGCAGCATATGCTTGAAGGAGAATAAGGAGCATGGCGACTAATGGCAAACCACTCCGCAGCCGAGAATGGTTCGATACGCCGGAACTATACGGCTGGCTGAGGCAGGCGGCGTTCAAGGCAGAGGGCTTTGGCGAGCCGGCATACCAAAACAAGCCCGTCATCGGCATCTGCAACACTTGGAGTGACCTGACGCACTGCAACGCGCACCTGCGCCAACTCGCGGAGGCGGTCAAGCGCGGCGTCTGGCAGGCGGGCGGCTTTCCGATGGAGTTTCCCGTGATGTCACTGGGCGAGTACAATATGCGCCCCACTACCATGCTCTTCCGCAATCTAATGAGCATGGATGTCGAAGAATCAATCAGGGCAAACCCGCTGGACGGCGTCGTGCTGCTCGGCGGCTGCGACAAGACCACGCCCGCGCTGCTCATGGGCGCGGCAAGCGCGGACATCCCAGCGATTCTCGTTACCGGCGGCCCGCAGCTCAAGGGCAACTGGCGTGGCGAAGAACTCGGCTCTTGCACCGACTGCCGCCGCTACCATACGGAACTGCGCGCCGGCCGAATCAACGAAGAGCAGTGGGCGGAGTTGCAGAACTCTATCGTGCGCAGTCCGGGGCACTGCATGGTGATGGGCACGGCGTCAACCATGGCGTCGATGGGCGAATCCCTCGGCATCGCGCTGCCGGGCAATGCCGCGATTCCCGCGGTGGATTCGCGCCGCACGCAGCTCGCGGAGGCAGCGGGCAGGCAAATACTGACGCTTGTGGAACAGGACCTTCGCCCGTCGCAAATCATGACGCGTGAGGCGTTTGAGAACGCGATTCGCACCCTGCACGCTCTCGGCGGGTCCACGAACGCCATCATACACCTGACCGCGATCGCCGGCCGACTGGGCATAGACCTACCGCTCACGCTGTTCGACGAACTGTCGCGCACCACACCGTTCATCCTGAATCTGAAGCCGTCGGGCGAATTCCTGATGGAAGATTTCTTCTACGCTGGCGGTCTTCCCGCCCTGCTTAACGAACTACGTCCATTGCTCCACACCGAGCAGATGACGATTACGGGCAGAACGCTCGGCGAGAATGTCGCCGGCACTATCAACCACAACCCGGATATCATTCGCAGTTTGGACAACGCGCTCAATTCAGAGGGCGGGCTTGCGGTCGTGTACGGATCGCTGGCACCCGGCGGCGGTGTAATCAAGCCGACTGCGGCATCGCCCGAACTGCTTACGCACCGCGGACGCGCGCTCGTCTTCGATGACCACGACGATATGGAATACCGCATCGACGACCCTGACCTCGATGTGCATCCGGACGATGTGCTGGTAATGCGCAACGCGGGTCCCTTAGGCGGGCCGGGCATGCCGGAGTGGGGCTTTCTGCCGCTGCCACGCAAGCTCTTGCAGCGCGGCATTCGCGATATGGTGCGCCTATCGGACGCGCGAATGAGCGGCACGGCTTTCGGCACGGTCGTCGTGCATGTAACGCCGGAGTCGGCGGCTGGCAGTCCGCTTGCCGCAGTCCACAACGGCGACATCATCGAACTTGATGTGCCCAACCGCCGCCTAGACCTGCTGGTGGACGAAAGGGAAGTGCAGCGCAGGCTATCCGAGGTTCCGCAGCCCAAACCGCACTTCAAGCGCGGCTACGGCGTAATGTACTCCCAGCATGTAACCCAAGCCGACCAAGGCTGCGACTTCGACTTTTTGCGGGCGGAATCCTTGTAAAGCGTACTGAGTTATACTGCCTTATCCTTTAACTTCCGACGCGCTGATATGGCACGGGTAGTGTAGCGGCTGAACGAGCAGTAAGATCGAGGCTGCTGCTGATTATTCGCCGATCACAACGGCGCGGACTTCTTCGCGCTCTTCTTCGCCCATCATCCATTCGGCGGCTTTGACGTTTTCTTCCATCTCGGCGGCGCGGCGCGTACCCACCAGCGCGACGCTGACCGCAGGATTGGAGATGACCCAGGCAAGCGCCAGCTGCGCTACCGTCATTCCTTTCTCTGACGCGATGTTCTTCAGTGCTTCTACCTTGCCGAGATTCCGGAGGAATGTCTCTCCCTTGAATAGTGGCTGCCCGAATGCCATTAGGCTGCGTCGCCAGTCGTCTTCCTCGAACTGCGTTTCAGGCGTCATCATCCCGGTCAGCAGTCCGTGTGCTAGTGAACCGTAAGCCATCGCGCCCATCCCATTGTCGGTGCAGAAAGGAAACACTTCCTCTTCAGGGCGGAAGTCGAAGAGGTGATATCCGACCTGATTTGTGATGATTGGGAATGTGTCTAGGCAGTCTGTCATCTGCCGCACGCTAAAGTTGCTAACGCCGCCATAGCGAATCTTACCCTGTCGCTGGAACTCGGCGAACGCCTCCATCGGTTCGGACATCGGGCGCGATTCGTCGGGCCAGTGGATGAGGTATAGATCCAGGTAGTCGGTCTGAAGACGCTGCAAGCTTTCATCCAGCCCCTTGGTAAGCGCCTCTTTGGAGCTGTCTCTCATCTGCGGATTGTCCGGGTCGTGCCACTGGCGTCCGCCCTTGCTGACAAGGACGACCTTATCGCGCCTGCCCTTCAGCGCTCTGCCCAAAAGCTTCTCGCCTTCGCCCCAGCCATAGACGGCTGCCGTATCGAACAGGGTTACGCCCAGGTCAATGGAAGCGTCTATGGCACGCAGGACATCCGTCTCGTCAAATGAGCCGTAGTGTCCTCTGCCCATGGGCCAGCCTCCAAAGCCGACTACTGACGTCTCCAGCTCAGAGTCGCCGAACTTGCGGTACTGCATTGGCTAACCTCCCTGATGTATCTGCACCTTCACCGATCCTGTGGTTTTGTCGTAGGCGGTTGCGAAGCCCTGTTGGATGTCGTCCAGCGAGTAGATGTGCGTCACCATGGGCTTCAGGTCAACACGACCGGACGCCATCAGGTCGATTGCCACTTCGTAGTCGTGCTTGCCGTTGATTATACCGTAGCACGACGAGAAGACTATGGTTTGCTCCTTCATCATCGGCGGCAGCCAGTCAACGGTGATGGGCGTGCGGTACCCGCCGATGACCACGAATCGTCCCTGTTGTCGTGTTATTTCGATAGCCTGCGTAATCGGGTCCGGACGCCAGCCGCCTACGGTTTCCACGGTCAGGTCCGCGCCCAGCCCTTGCGTCGCGTCCATTATAGCGTCGTTGAGAGCAGGGTCGTCCGGGGCGAATGCGTGGTCCGCGCCGAGCTGCTTGGCGAGCGTTGCCTGCTGTTCGTGCCGCGCGGTTACGAATATCGTGCCGGCGCCGAGCGCGCGCGCTGCAGCGACCGCCGTCAAGCCGATATTGCCCGCGCCAAGCACGACGACCGTCTCGCCGCCGATGAGCTGACCGCGCCGCACGCCGTGCACCGACACCGCGAACGGCTCGACCAGCGCCGCCTCTTCCCATGTCAAGTTGTCGGGCAGGGGATAGCAGCCCCACGCTTTGCGCTTGATGTATTCGGCGAACCCGCCGCCTTCGGGTGCCGCCATGCTCCTGCATTGCTTGTACTGACCCATTCGACAGTACCAGCAGCGCAGGCACGCGCGCCCATGCCCGATAGTCTCGATTGCCACGCGCGTGCCGAGCAAGTCTTCGTCAATGCCTTCGCCCACGGCAACGACTTCGCCCGCGACCTCGTGTCCAACGGGCGATTCGTCGGCTTCCTTCTGGTCCGCCTTCACCTGCAAGTCAGAGCCGCAGATGCCTGTGGAGCGGATTCGCACAATGGCGTCGCCGGGGCCCACCTCCGGACGCGGATACTCGCCGAGCGTCATTGTGCCGTTGCCGTCGTAGAACGCAGCCTTCATCATTGCCATGTTACACCCTCCGTGGCAATTATCGTTGTGATTTGGTTGTCGCCATTTGCCCTCGTCTGGCGCGCTATTGGTTCGCTTCGAGGAAAGCGCGCGAGCCGCTCAGGATAAGGTCGTTCAGCGCAATCGCCGTGTGGATGTCGGACGACAGGTGCCTGCCGGCTGCATGAATCCGTTCGCCGATTGCATCCTGCGCTTCCTGCACAACGGGATGTTCCGGCTTTCCCGGATAACCCATAGACTGCGCCAAGTCGTTCGTGCCCCAGGCGAATGCGTCAATGCCTTCTACTTCGAGAATGGCGTCAAGGTTATCGAACGCGGTTGCCGATTCCAGCTGCGCCATTACGAGCATCTCTTTGTTCGTCAGTTCCATGAACTCGCTGCGGTCCAGTCCCGGTTGGTCGATAAGTCCGCTGTCGTTGTAATAGGTGCCTCTGCCGCCGCCCCAACTTCGTTCGCCTTCAGGCGTGAAGCGACAGGCGTCAACAAGCGCTTTCGCTTCCTCTGCGGTCTCCACATGCGGACCAAGTACGCCCATGACGCCGCGGTCTAGGTAGAGGTTGATGAAGTTCGCGCCCTTGTCCGGCACGCGCATAATCGTCGTGAGCCCATAGCCGTCTGCGACACGCACCATAGCGTCCACCGATTCCTGCGTGAACAGTCCGTGCTCGGCATCGAGGTTCACGAAGTCAAACCCGCCCAGCATGCCGACCAGTTCGATCGCCTCAGCGCTGGGGAAAACGAGGCTCAGCCCCAAACCCTTCTTGCCTTCGCGGTTCTTCTTCAGGATGTTGTTCTCTCTAATTTTGACCATTTCATTTACTCCTTAGTGTATCTTGATATGGGTTTGCTGTGTTGTGCAGCCCGATTTATTGTGTTGGTTTGGTATTGCGCGCTGCCTCTAGTGCTTGCGAGCGGCACCGCATTTTTTCATGCGCTGCGGTGCATTATGCCGCGCCTTCAGTTAGCTTAACTGCCTGCAGGTGGCAGCGTCTTCTTTATCCACTCCGAAAGGTCGGTCAGCGTCTGCTGGCTGATTTCGTGCGCCATAAGATACTCGTGGTACTCGGGCGCGTAACCTTCGGATTGCAGGAAATCACGTGTGTCTCGCGCCATTTGCACCTCAATCACCGTATCTCCAGTGCCGTGCGCCACGAATATGGGCTGCGAGCGGTCGTCCGGCAGGCGATCTCGTATCGTATCTTCGTCCGGCGCGACGCCGCTCAGCGCCGCCAAGCCTTTGAACAACTGCGGATTCGGCAATCCGTATCGGTAGGTCATCATGCCGCCCTGTGAGAAGCCTCCCAGTATGATCTTGCCCGGCTCTGTGGGATATTGCTCGGCCACCTCATCGACCAGCGATGCCAGCATATCAACCACTTGGTCAATGTCTTCAGCGCGTCGCAGCTCTTGCGGAATGCGGCGCGGTTGTGTCCAGCCAAAGCCGGTCATGCCGGGGCCTATCTCGAACGGAATCGGCGCGTTAGGGAAGATATAGACATAGCCTTCAGGGTCGATTGCAGGCGCGAGACTCACAAGATCGCCCATGTGCGCGCCGAATCCGTGCAGCAGGATTATCATCGGATATTTGCGAGCCGGATCATAGCCGTCCGGCTCAGCCGCGATGTAACGGAGGGTTTTGCCCTCAAACTGCTTCGCTTCCAATTAACCCTCCTCGCCATCGTACTGTGGCCGGACTAGCTCATACACATCATGCGTATTGCAGTACATATTGCCCGCGAGCCTGCCGACCGGCTTCAGCCGCTCGTGGTTGATGCGATGCCCGCTGATGATGTCGTCGCGGATGTGCATCAGCACTATCTCGCCGATGACTATCGCGTGCTTCGTGCCGTCGCCGACGTCAACGACCTGATTGAGCTTGCACTCCATGTTCACTGGCGATTCCACGACCCTCGGCGCGCGCACTATTTCGGACGGCGTGGCGGTCAGCCCGCTTATCTCGAATTCGTCCACATCGGCGGGGAACTCGGCTGCGGTGCTGTTCATCGCTTCTGCGATGTCGTCCACAACCACGTTGACCACGAACTCTCCGGTCTGCTCGATGTTCGCCAGCGTGTCCTTCGCCTTCCAGCCCGCGCTGCGCGATATGCCCATCACGATTGTCGCCGGATCATACGCCATCGCGTTGAAGAACGAGAACGGCGCGAGGTTGACAACGCCGTCCGCCGACACGCTCGACACGAACGCTATCGGGCGCGGCACGACGACGCCGGTCAGCACGCGATTGAAGCCCTCGAATGTTTTCGGGTCTATTCTCAACTGAAATCTCCCTTGCTGTGAATTCGGTCAAAGGGTAATACCGCGCGGCGACATTGGCAAGTGCGTTGACTTGAACAGGTGTACAACCATAAACTATATGCCGATAATTCGTGATAAGTCGCACTGTCGTGTGAACTTGATGCAGCAGGGCATAATTGCCGTTCATGCTGTTCTTGCCCCGAGAAGGGGAAATCGACGAGCGGATTTGAAATCATAACTAGCCATAAGCCATACATCGTTTCGCGCGTCTTACGCGCCCGTTCGACGAAATCAGAGGTTAATCCATGAGCAGACTTACCGACCTATTGGACAAAACGCAGACCAGTTCGCCCGGCATCGGGTTCGTGGCATCTCGGCAGGCAGCCGCAACGCCGGACATCGCCGTTATCGGGCGTGTGTCCGCAACCGAGCTTGCCGACGATTCAGCGCTCGCAGACTCGCCTGCGGATGCGCTTCTCGTTACGCTGGACGCATCCGACGGCAGCGCCGCCAGCCGTGTTGGAGACGCGCTCAGTGATAGGCTATGGGGCGCGAGGGTAGGCAGCGCAAGCGCGGACCACGCGACGGCGCTGAAGGACGCCGGCTGTGACTTCATCGTGTTCGATCCGGAAGGCACCGCCGCTGCCGTGCTGAACGACGACGCGCTAGGCAAGGTCATCGCTGTCGGGTTCGATGAGCCGGAGTTCGACGAAGACGAAGCTCGGGCTATCCGCACGTTGGACATCGACTGCGCGCTGCTCACTCCGACAGACGGTCTGCTGCCGCTCACCGTGCAGAAGCTGCTCATCATCCAGAAGATGCGCGGCATCGTCCGCAAGCGCGCGATCGTGAACGTGCCAGCCGAAATCGGCAAGTCCGAAATTGAAACCCTTCGCAACGCCGGCGTGGCTGCAATCGCAGTGAGCCTTGCGGAAGTAGGCGAGGACATTCAGCGCATCAGGGACGACATCGCCAATCTGCCGCGTCGGAAATCGCAGAGCACGCGCGGCGCCAATACGCCAAGGGTCGGCTTTGGCGGCGGCTCCGCCTCAACCGAAGATTTCGACGAAGACGACGAGTAAGATGTGGCGGCGGATTTGCGTCATCCTGCCGTGTTAGGTTCCGTGGACATTTGACCAGATACGCTTATCATGTCATTCCGAACGCAGTGAGGAATCTAAAATCATTGCATGTCAGCCTATTATAGACTTTAGATTTCTCGCTTTCGCTCGAAATGACAGGAAATTAAAGCCGTCGTCGAAATGTCCACATAGCCTAATCCCTTTGCGCCGATACTTCTAATGCCAAACTAATGCCCCACTGCAAGCCGGTCGATTAGAAAGTCCGGCAGGTTGTGGCGGCGCATCTTCTCTTGCGTGGCTTCGATGTCGTAGGGGACACGTCTGTGCAGTATCGTGTTGTCCGCATTGTCGTACACGACGAAGCTTGCGCGGGGATCGCGGTCCCGGGGTTGGCCCACGGAGCCGGGATTGATTATCAACGGGTTGTCGTCGAGCTGCACGCGCCGGTCTTCCGGCAGCTCCATGAACGCGGCGCTGTCCAGTCGCGGGATGCACAGGAACGGCAGGTGCGAATGCCCGACCAGACACCAGTATGTCTCGATGTGCGTGAAGCAGGCGATTGCGGCTTCGGCGGTCGTCAGGTATTCCCAAATTGGGTCGCGCGGGCTGCCGTGCGCCAGCGTGAACTCGCCGATTTCCAATGTCAGCGGCAATGCTCGGATGTAGTCTGCCTGCTCGGGCGTAAGCTGCTCGGCTGTCCACCGATTCGCCGCAGCCGCATACGGATTGAAGCGTCTCAGCGACACTTCGCCCACCGAGCCGAGATCGTGATTCCCCGCGACCATCTTGTGCGGATACGAGCGCAGCAGTTCGATGCACTCGGACGGCTCCGGTCCATAGCCTAATATGTCTCCAAGCGACCATATCTCGTCGAAGCCGCCGTTCGACGCCGCGTCATCTATCACCGCTTGAAACGCATCAAGGTTGCTGTGCACATCCGCGACTATCAGCGTTCTCATTGCCTGCATCCTACCCGACATGCCCTCTGCGCGCTGGCAATCTCTTACCGGCCCGCGCCTTGTTCTGGTATTCTATCTACACAGTTATTTCGCGCATGTCCGCAGTCTGCCGGCGCACAAATGCTATGCGTGTACGGCAGTGCGACACGCGCTATACCTGAACATAATACACGCATGTTCACCTCTTGACAGGCAAGCACTAAACGTCCATGGAAATCGATACGAAGCAGACAATTTCACTTACGACAAGCAGCCCGGAGCAGACGCAGGCGGTCGGCAGGCTTCTCGGCGCGCACGCTCGCGCTGGCGATGTGTTCTTGCTGTCCGGCGATCTTGGCGCGGGTAAGACTTGCCTAACGCAGGGCATCCTGTGGGGACTTGGCGGCGATGAGTATGCGCGCAGCCCGACCTTCGTGCTGATTTGCGAGTACGCGGCGCGGCTAACGCTGTACCACATGGACTTATACCGCCTCGACAGCATCGAAGAGGTTATCGACCTCGGGCTTGACGACTACTTTCTGGGCGACGGCGTGTGCGTCGTGGAGTGGGCGGAGAAGGGCAGCGATGCCTTCATAGGCGAGTCCCTAACCGTTCGCATCGAATCAACCGGCGGCGAAATACGCACTCTTACATTCAAGGCTGACTCAGAGCGATACCACGCGATCATGAACGACCTTGAAAAGCAGTTTAGCGGCGCATCTTCTCTCGAAGCCACTACGCCCAGCAACGATGCGCCCGGCAACGACGCGCCTGGCAACGGTGGGCACTGTAACAGTGCGAATGGTGAGGCGTAACGATGGAACTTGCCATTGACACATCCACGCGCTTCGCATCGATAGGCCTGTCCCGCAATGGCGAGCCAGTCGTCGAACTGACTTGGCGCTCCGAGCGCAACCATTCCGTCGAACTTGTGCCGAGCATAATGAGCCTGCTTGAGCGCACGGGTAGCAGCGTCAGCGAACTAGATGCCATATACATTGCGTCCGGACCTGGGGGATTCAGCGCGCTGCGCGTGGGCATGAGCGCGGCGAAGGCAATGGCAATGTCGCTCGACATACCGCTGGTCGCTGTCGGCTCGTTGGACATTGAGGCACAGCCATATCTCGGGTTGGGCGGGCCTGTCTGCGCGCTCGTTGGCGCGGGCAGGCGGCGCGTGTATCTTGGCATGTTCGCGCATGGAGTGCCGCGTGGAGACACGGTTGTGGAGCATGACGAACTCGTGGATGCGATTTCATACTTCGTATCGATGGGCGCAATCATCTGCGGCGAAGGCGTTGCGCAAACGACAGAGCTGCTGCGCGATGCATTTGGTCCCGCCGCGAACATCGTCGAATTGGCGCCGCCAACACGGCGAGCGGGCACGCTGGCATCCATCGGCTACCGCGAACTGCAAGCCGGGCGTGTGGCGGACGCCTTGACACTTGAACCGCTGTATCTGCGCAGCTCGCAGGTCAGCACGGCGCAACGAACTTGGCGAAACACTTGAATCAGGAGCGATAGGCAATATGCAAAGAACCTTGGTACTCATCAAGCCCGATGCCGTGCAGCGCGGTCTCAGCGGTGAAATAATCGCGCGGCTGGAACGGCGCGGGCTGAAACTTGCTGGCATGAAGATGCTGCAAGTAACCCCGGAACTGGCGCACAAGCACTACGGCGCGCATGTGGATAAGCCCTTCTTTGCGGGGCTGGTGGAGTTCATCACCTCGTCACCGCTGGTTGCTATCGCGGTCGAGGGCGAGAATGCGGTGGATGTGGTACGAACCACGATGGGTGCGACGAATCCGGTCGAGGCGACGCCCGGCACCATTCGCGGCGACTTCGGGCTGACCATCGGAATGAATCTGATTCACGGCTCGGATTCGCCGGAATCCGCCGAGACGGAACTCTCGCTCTTCTTCGACGAAGGGGAGATTATCGACTACGAGCGCGGCATAGACGACTGGATCATAGAATCCTGACCAGCTCGGTAGCCTCCGACCATGCCGCTTCAAGCGCGTAGAACTGCCGCTCTTCTACGCCGAACACATGGATGACGACATCGCCGAAGTCCAGCAGCATCCATCCGGATTCAGGCGCGCCTTCGCGATGGTGTCGTATGCCGCCTTTTTCCTCCAACGCGTGCTCAAGGTCTTCCACGAGCGAGCGCATCTGCCGCGTGGACTCCACGCTGATAATCACGAAGTAGTCCGCGAAATCGCTGATGTCTGAAATATCCAGCACCACGATGTCCGTCGCCAACTTGTCGGAGGCGACATCGGCGGCGTAGCGGGCGTAGTCGAGGGACTGCATAGTAATCTGTTGCGTTTGTGTCATAGAGATATTATAGGTTTGCAGGGCGGGTGAGGTCAAACAGCGTGTATTCGTGAGAAGTGGCTGAAGGGCAAGGAGAAGTAACCGATGAACGACTCCCTAGGACGCATCCACCCACAGCGTCGTACAGGAAACGAACGGTTACATTCTAGAGGGTATAGCGTCCATGACAAGGCGACCTTGCTTAATTTTTGGGAATGGTATGGTTCTGACATACTCAACAACACTGAAAGGGGCATATTCGCAGAGTATATCGTAGCCTTCGCTATCAATGGCGTAACGGTAATGTCGGATGCACGAGAGGGATGGGACTCCTACGATTTGATTAGCCCTGATGGGGTTAAAATTGAAGTCAAGTCGTCAGGATACAAACAGAGTTGGAAACAGGAAAAAGAGTCAATTCCAACATTCGACATCGCGCGTAAATTGGTTTGGGACGCTGAAACCGACACTTTTTCGGACGACCAAGTTCGTTCTGCCGATGTATATGTATTCTGTCTCTACAATCCTCGTGCCGCATATGCGCCTAATATGCTTGACCCACTTGATGTATCTCAATGGGATTTCTTTGTTCTGCCCACTTACGTCTTGGAAAAGAATGCTCCTGAACAGAAAAGTATAGGCATTAGTGGCTTGAACAGGCTTGGAGCGCGGAAAGTCCCATTCGATCAAATTCGTTCCACCATCTGCGAGATGATCTCTCTGTCTGACCGCACTACTGTGACGTAATTCGTTGAACCGTACAACGCCGTATGTTACGCTCACTCTATGAATACTAAGCGCGTCGTGGTCGCAATGAGCGGGGGAGTGGACTCCTCGGTTGCCGCCTTGCTGCTGAAGAGGCAGGGCTATGACGTCGTGGGCGTTACGATGCGGCTTTGGTCTGAGGAAGACGCCGCAGCCGCGCCGCTGAACAAGCGTTGCTGCTCGGTCGAAGATGTGCAGGACGCCCGCCGCGTGTGCGACGCCATCGGCGCACGCCACTACTTCGTCAACTTCGAGCGCGAGTTCCAACAGCACGTCATCGACTATTTCGTGCGCGAATACGACCGCGGACGCACGCCGCACCCGTGCCTCGCGTGCAACGACAAGATTAAGTTCGACTTCCTGCTGCGCCGCGCATTGTTCATGGACGCAGACTACATCGCCACAGGACACTATGCGCGCATACGGCACGAAGCCGACCGCACTCGGCTGCTCAAGGGCATAGACGCGGGCAAGGACCAGTCTTATGTGCTGTTCACGCTTCGGCAAGCAGAGTTGAACCGCCTACTGCTGCCGGTAGGCGAGTACCCGAAATCTGACATTCGCCGCATCGCGGCGGACGCCGGACTGCCGGTCGCGGACAAGCCGGATAGCCAGGAAATCTGCTTTATTCCGGACGGCGACTATCGGAAATTCGTGGGGAAGCGCGTTGAACCAAAGCCGGGCGATATGGTGGACGCGCACGGCAATGTTCTGGGCACGCACCCAGGCATCCAGTTCTTCACGATTGGGCAGCGGCGGCGCTTGGGCTTGCAGGGCAACACCGGCGACCCGCTGTATGTTACCGCCATCGACTCCGAATCCAACCGTGTGACGCTGGGCAGGCACGACGACTTGCTGCGCCGCGACTTGTGGGCCTCTCGCATCAACTACATCGCAGGAGAACCACCGGACGGCGCTATCGCCATAACCGCGAAGATTCGCTACAAGGCGAGCGAAGCGCCGGCAACGCTGACACCGCGCGGCGACTGGGCAGAACTGCGCTTCGATGAGCCGCAGCGCGCCGTTACTCCGGGTCAGGCGGTTACATTCTACGAAGCCGACGAAATCATCGGCGGCGGCATAATCGAAATCGAGGCTCCGGCTCCGGTCGAAGTGCTCGCCGGAAGGTAACTCATGGACTTCAGAGACATCGTGAAAGCTGCCTTGGCGGAATACATGGAAGACTTGGATGATGCGCTAGAGGGACTTACGCCGGAAGAGCGCCGCTTCCAGCCCACGCCCGAATCGCACCACATCGACTTCGTGGTCTGGCATATCGCGCGTGTTGAGGACGGTCTAATCAATCACCGAATTCGCCATAGCCAACAGGTCTGGGAGCGCGACGGTTGGCACGAAAAACTCGGTCTTCCCGAACACGACAGCGGCTTTGGATTTTCTGTCGAACAAGTCGTAAACCTGCCGCACTTTTCGCTCGATGATCTGATGGCATACTATAGGACGGTGCGCGAAGAGGCATTCCAGTGCATTGACCTGCTGACCGCGGAAGATCTCAACACAAAGATTGTCATGACCGCCGATTGGGAAGTTACGGTTGGTGGGATGCTAGGCCATTTGATTGTTGAAGAAGCGCAGCACGTCGGGCAGATAGCGTACATTCGCGGTATTCAGCGCGGCATTGACGGCTGAAATTCATGCCTTCAGTCATTGTCCCGACTTACGACCAAGAAGCGGCTCTGCTTGAAGACGGCTACACCGTCATCACCGGAGTGGATGAAGCGGGACGCGGAAGCCTTGCAGGTCCAGTAGTGGCAGGAGCAGTGTCTTTGCCGGTTCATCCAAGCGACGAATGGATTGCGGGCATAAGGGACAGCAAGCTCCTCACGCCCCGTCAGCGCGAAAAGGCGCTGCAAGACATGGGTGACGCGCCTGTTACGATGGCGACGGGCGCAGCCTCCTCCGCTGAAATCGACGCTATCGGCATAGTCGAGGCTACCAGAACGGCAATGTCAAGGGCGATCGACGCGCTGCCCGTGCGACCGGATTTCCTCTTGCTAGACGCCATTCTCCTGCCGGACTTGGCAACCGACCAGCGTTCCATCATCAAAGGCGACGCAAAGTGTCTTTCCATTGCCGCCGCGTCCATCGTGGCGAAGGAAACACGCGATTCCATGATGCGCGAATATAGCGATGTATATCCCGCATACGGATTCGCGCAGCACAAGGGATACGCCACGCGCCAGCATCTAGACGCGCTGGAGAATGTCGGACCTTGCGAGATTCACCGCTATTCTTTCGCACCGGTGCGACGGCTTGTCGAGTCCGCGCTATGAACTCGCGCCAAGAGACGGGCAGGCTAGGGGAGCTGGCTGCGCGGCGGCACCTAGAAGCGGCCGGCTGCGCGATTATCGGCACGAATGTGCGCTGCGGCAGAAGCGAGATAGACATCGTTGCGCAAGACGGCGATACGCTCGTGTTCGTGGAAGTGCGCACGCGGCGCGGTCGTCAACTGGGCACTCCGGAAGAGTCCGTTACCCCGCGTAAGCAACAGCAAATGCTCACCGCGGCGCAGCGCTATCTCACCGAAACCAACGGCTGGCAGCGCAATTGGCGCATTGATGTAGTGTCGGTGCAGCTCGACCATCTTAACAGGGTCGCAAGCCTGCGTGTCGTCCGCAACGCCATTGAACTGTAATCTCAGCTGACAGCATAACTTCAGGGCAGGCAGGAAACCCATTAGCGCGCGCATGCTAGAATGCTCATTGTTCTGCCAATCAAAATTAATGCACCAGCGAGGAAATAATGACCACTATCAGCGAAGAACGCCAACGCCGCATCGCCAAAATGCACGGGCTTTATGTCATCGTAGATCCGGAAGCAACTAAAGGCAGGGATGTCGTCGATGTTGCGGCGGCGGCGCTGCGAGGTGGCACAAGCGTCATCCAACTGCGCGACAAGACGCGCGACAAGGGCGAGGTGCTGCAAGTGGCGCGCGCAATCAAGGCACTGTGCGACGAGTATGACGCGCTGTTCATCGCCAATGACGACGCGGACATCGCATACCTGTCAGAGGCGCATGGACTGCATGTCGGGCAGACGGACTTGCCGGTCGCAGAGGCGCGGCGCGTTCTGTCGCCCGAGCAGATTATCGGACGGTCGAACAACGGCGTCGAAGAATCTCGCCAGTCCGAAGCGCAGGGCGCAGACTATGTAGCGGTCGGCGCGATATACGCGACAACCACCATGGGCAAGAGCGGGCGCACGGCGCTGGGCCCCGAGATGATTGGCAGCGTGAAGGCAGCGGTAAGCGCGCCGGTAGTGGCGATTGGCGGCATCAACGCGAGCAACATCGCGGAGGTTGCGCAGGCGGACGCAGACTGTATCTGCGTGGTGAGCGCAGTTACTTTCGCAGACGACGTGGAGCGGGCAGCGCGGGAGTTGGTGGGGGCGATTTAGGAGATATGACGTGTGATATGATGCATCTGAAATCGTCACAACAGCCGTCTGTTGAATACGGAATCGTAGATGGTAGCGACTGTTCAAGGCATTGATGGTAAGCGGTTGCGCTATGAGGACTTGATAGCAAATGCGCCAGGGAGGGCAATATGACTAATGCTGACAGCATTTGCGGAACGATGTTCATAAGCGACAATCTGCCGTTCCTGAAAGCATTGGACAGCGAGAGCATTGACCTTGTGTGCATAGACCCACCATTTGGTAAAAATCAAACATCTGAGGGCAAACTGAAGCCGCCGCTTACTGATGCAGAACTTGAGCATGAATATGACCTACTGGAATCATGGGGTGTTCAGAGCGAACAAGACGCTTACGAAAAGGGGTTGGAGTTTCCTGACCAAGCAGGCACTACAGCAGTGTTTAAGGATATATGGGACTTCCGCTCCATAAGCACCCCGATTTAGGCATCATCACGGAAGGGGAATTGATAGAGAGCGTGGAGTCGCGCTTTGAGAACGCTGATAAGGTGATTAAGGTTCGGGGCTTTAACGACCTGCCAGAACGGAAGACACCAGTTGAGGAACAGAAGCCGATAATCAAGTCATTGCCCCCTCCGCAATTCAAGCGGAAAGCGGTGGAAACCAGCGATACCATATGGCAAGCGTTTGTGGACGAATGGGAGACGGCATGCTGGTATTGCGGCACGGAGAAAGCCCCCGACCGCCGCGAACTCCACCTTGACCATATTGAACCCAACAAGGGTGATGGGACGAATGACGACTGCTTCAACCGCGCTCTAGCCTGCGCTCCTTGCAACAGCGATAAGGGCAACAATCTGGATGTTAGGGCAACGATAGACAAGGCATTTGCCGATGGGCGCATACAGACAGAAGCGCGGCGCAATGAGATTGAGCGCGGCTTTAGGGAGCGGCACGAATGGGCAAAAATACGATGGACTTACATCAAACCCAACAAACTACCGATTTGAGGCTAAATCCCACAAGTAAACAAAGCCCAATCGAAGAACGCGCCCGCCGACTCGCGCAAGTCGCAATCAAAGTCTGGCCCCACGCCGACGGCAGATAGCCCAGCCGTGCCGACATGCAAGGGCGACCCGGCTCATCTCCCCTCGCATTGTATTCTTCCCTGCGAAGGCAATTCCTGAATGAGATATGAGGTAATCAAGAGCGATGAGTTTCTGCGTTGGCTGAGCGGGTTGCGCGATAAACGAGTGCAGGCGCAGATTTTAGTTCGCATCGACCGCGCAGAGGAAGGCAATTTTGGAGACCGTAGGTCTGTCGGTGGCGGTGTCAGCGAACTTCGCGTCAATGTCGGTCAAGGCTACCGCATCTACTACGTCATACGCCAACGGCGGATAGTTATTCTGCTTTGCGGCGGGGATAAGGCGAGTCAACAACGAGACATAAGGCGCGCTAGGCAGATGGCGAGTGAAGTCTGAGGTAATGACATGAGCAAAGAATCCTACACCCCTTGGGACAGCGCACAACTGCTCACCGATGACGAAGTAATCATCGAATATCTGAAGGCTGCGCTTGAAGAGAATGACCCGGCGTATTTCATGAGAGCTGTCGGCAATGTGGCGCGCGCCAAAGGCGTGAACGGTCCAACTCAAGAACCGCGGTCCCGGCGCGCGAGCTTGCACAAGTCGCTGCCCGAAGAGCGCGACCCAGGAATCGGTGCCGTAATGAAGGCGCTCGATGGCATAGGCGTTCAACTCACCATCGCGCCGAAGCAGGTTTGAGCAATGAACAACTCTCCCAACCACATCACCCAACTCCGCGCCACCGCCGAAACCGCGCGGCAATCCCTCGCCGATACCGACAGGACGCGGGAGCGCGCGCTGCGCCTTTCGCGCGAGATGATTCGCCACTGCGCCGACTCCATTCGCGCCATTCATCGCGGCGAGTTTGAGACGGCGCGCGGGCTGGTTGGCAGCGCGGCGGCGCTTGTGGATGAGTCGGGCGCGCTGCTGCAAGAACACCCGGAAGTGTATTTCACCGGCTATATGCAGGACGCGCTGAAGGAGTATGTCGAGGCGAACGCTGTGCTCGCCTTCATTCAAGGCAAGCCACTGCCAACGCCTGAAGACTTGCAAGTTGGCGCGGCGCCGTATCTTGGTGGGCTTGCGGATACCGTCGGCGAGCTGCGCCGGCACATCTTGGACAAGCTGCGCCGAGACGATTTCGACGGCTGCGAACGCGCGCTCGCACTGATGGATGAGATTTACACCATCCTCGTGACGATGGACTTCCCGGACGCGGTTACGCGCGGATTGCGGCGCAGCACGGACATGGTTCGCGGCGTTCTTGAGCGCACACGCGGCGACCTGACTGTTGCACTGCGGCAGCAGCGATTGGAGGCGCTTCTCAATGAGCGTGCGGGGACGGAATAAATGGTTGAATTCATGCCGCGCCGGAATCGCAATCTTGACCTTGGCAATCTCGCTATGTTACTTTTTCTAGCGGCATTCAAACATTATCATTAGGCAAAGTAACCCTAGTCTTCCCGTATTTTCCATAATCATGGGGAAGACCATTTTTTTGGAGGCTGATTGTGGAAATCATACTTCTTGCTGTGATTGCCGGCATCGTTGCGCTGGCGTTCGCCACGTACCTTGCTATGAATGTGACAAAGCAGGACCCCGGCAGCGAGGAAATCCAGTTCATCGGGCGAGCAATCCAGGAAGGTGCGCAAGCGTTCCTGAAGCGCGAATACACGCTACTCGCTGCGTTTGTCGTGGTCATCGCGATCATACTCGCGGTATTCATCGACTTCGATGTTACCGGGCGCGTGGGCAGTGTCAGCGCATTCCCCGCATCCACGGCTATATCGTATCTGGTGGGTGCGATAGGCTCGGCGCTCGCGGGCTACATAGGCATGAGCATCGCGGTTCGCGCCAACACGCGCACGGCGGTCAAGGCGCAGCAGGGCTTGAATCCGGCGCTGCGGGTCGCCTTCAACAGCGGCACGGTGATGGGCATATCGGTTGTGGGCATCGGCCTTCTTGGCGTGTCCATCCTGTATCTGATATTCCAAGACATCAGCGTGGTTGCGGGCTTCGGCTTCGGCGCATCGTCCATCGCGCTGTTCGCAAGGGTCGGCGGCGGCATCTACACGAAGGCGGCGGACGTTGGCGCGGACCTAGTCGGCAAGGTGGAGCAGGGCATACCGGAGGACGACCCGCGCAATCCGGCGACTGTCGCGGACAATGTGGGCGACAATGTGGGCGATGTCGCAGGAATGGGCGCAGACCTGTTCGAGAGCTATGTCGGCTCGATTATCGCCACTATCGCGCTCGCAGCAGTCGGCGCGGCGGCGCTCAGCATCGCCAACCCGGGCGGGTTCGACGGCAATCTTATGATGCTACCCATCCTCGTTGCCGCAATCGGCATATTCTCCGCCATCATTGGCACATTCCTCGTGCGAACGGGCGAAGACGCCGATATGGGCAAGCTACTTTGGTCATTGCGAACCGGCATCATTGCGGCAGGCATACTCGTGCTGATTGGCACGGGCATCGCAATCTACATGCTCGGGCTGGACTTCAAGCTCTTCTGGGTCGTGCTCATCGGGCTTGTCGCAGGGCAGCTAATCGGCACGGCGTCCGAGTACTACACATCGTTCGAGTTCAAGCCCACCAGAGACTTGGCAGGGCAGGCGGAAACGGGACCGGCGACCGTCATCATCGGCGGCTTGGGACTCGGCATGCTGAGCACATTCATACCCGGCATCGTTGTCGTGGTCGCAATGGGCTTGACCTACTGGATGGCTGGTACATACGGCGTGGCGCTTGCGGCGGTCGGCATGCTATCTACGCTGGGAATAACGCTTGCAACCGATGCGTACGGACCTGTCGCGGACAACGCGGGCGGCATCGCGGAGCAGGCGCACCTCGACCCGGCAGTGCGCGAACGAACTGACGCGCTCGACTCGCTCGGCAACACCACGGCTGCGACAGGCAAGGGCTTTGCCATCGGTTCCGCCGTGCTTACCGCGCTCGCGTTGATGGCGGCGTACTCGCTGTCTGCGGGCATACAGTCATTCGACCTACTGGATATCCGTGTGCTGATGGGTTTGATTATCGGCGCGATGATGCCTTTCCTGTTCGCGGCACTCACGATGCAAGCGGTCGGCAGAGCGGCAGGCGCGATGGTCGAGGAAGTGCGCCGGCAGTTCCGCGAAATCAAAGGCTTGCTCGAAGGCGAGGCGGAAGCGGACTACGCGCAGGCGGTTGCAATCAGCACTAACGGCGCGATGAAAGAGATGGTCGTGCCGGGCTTGCTCGCGGTGGTCGTGCCGGTCTTGGTCGGCATAATCCTGGGAGCGGCTGCGCTTGGCGGCTTGCTCATCGGCGCGATTGCCACCGGCTTCCTGCTCGCAATCATGATGGCGAACGCGGGCGGCTCTTGGGACAACGCGAAGAAGTACATAGAAGCAGGCAATCTCGGCGGCAAGGGCTCCGAGCAGCATGACGCGGCAGTCGTCGGCGACACCGTTGGCGACCCGTTCAAGGACACATCCGGGCCTGCGCTGAACATTCTCATCAAGCTGATGTCCATCGTCGCGCTGGTTTTCGCGCCGTTGTTCCTATAATCGCTTAATTCTAACGGACTGAAATCGTGGCGGCGGTGTCCTTCATCGCCGCCGTGTTCTTTCTCCACTTCTTCCCGCTTCTTTGCCTTTCGACACTAGCGGATGGGCAGTCCTGTCCAATCACGCTTCGCCGAACTCTATGCTACAATTTACGTAGGGCTGCCATGCGTATGCATTGGGAGAGAAACATGCCGAGGTGGCGAAATGGCAGACGCGGCGGACTTAAAATCCGCTTCTCGCAAGAGAGTGGGGGTTCGAGTCCCTTCCTCGGCACCACGAATTAATTCGACGGGGCTTGGCGATAACTGCCAAGCCCCTTTGCTGCGTGCTTTAAGTTCGCTATTGCGTGGTGCCTGAATTATGCTTGACTCATCACTTGGTCGATAATGTTCACGCCTACCGTCTCACTCCACGCAGCCAGAAGCTGCTGTGTAATCTCGCCCGGCTTGCCGTCGGCGACAATGCGATTGTCAACCCTCGTTACGGGCAGGATGCAAGGTCCTGTGCGCGAAAAGAACACCTCATCGGATGTGTACAAGTCGTAAGGCTGTAGTTCCTCTTGCGCGAACGGGATACCCAGTTGGCTGGCGAGTTCGAGTACCATGCTGCGCGATCCGCCCTGGAGGATCGTACTGTCACCGGGCGTGCGTATGACGCCGTCGGTTATGATGAACACATTGTTGGATGTGCCTTCGGTGATGTTGCCGTCAAGGTCAGTCAGCAGTGGCCATGCCTCCGGATCAACATCCGCCGCTTCGAACTCGGCTAGCTCGAAGTTCATACGGCTCTGGTGCTTAATCTTGGAATCCAGGGATTCCGGAGAGTAGCTGCGCGTTCGGGCGACGACCGCGTGCAGCCCATCGGTGTACGCCGGCGCGTATCGCCCTAGATCGATGGGGCTGACGCGTACGCAGACCGATGGCGGTCCCGCAGAGTGCGCCCACCTGCCCTTGCCGCGCGTCACGAACTGGCGGACATAATAATCGCCGACTTCGGCGCGGGCGTCCTCGTTGCGCGCCACGACTTCTTCGCTTATGGCATGCATCTCCTCCGGGGACAGTCCCGGGTCCATCCGCGCGTACTGAAGCGAGCGATACAGCCTTGCGATGTGGTAGCTCATGCGAAAGGTCTTGCCGTTGAAGGTGCGCTCCACATCGAACACCACATCGCCAGTCGTGAAACCGCGGTCGTCGGGGTCGATGCGAACCTGGCTCAATGGTACCCATTCACCGTTGAAATACGAAATATAGTCGGTCATATTTTCCTCCTCTGTATAATATGTCTATGGACGAATTACGATGGGTGCAGGTGACAAGATGAACCGAATGTATGACGAATTCGCCCACCTTTGGCCGCTCATCAGCCACCACTCGGACTACGAGATGGAGGCGGTACACTGGCGTAACGCGCTGACATCTGAGTTAGGGCAGGGCAGGCTGAGAATTCTCGAGCTAGGTGTGGGCGGCGGCAACAACCTACATCATATACTATATCCCAACTGCGACGATAGCCTGTCCGCCGATGCCGCATGCCACGGCGAGCATATGCGGCGCGACCTGCCGGCGCACGATGTAACAGTCGTCGATCCGTCCGCGAAGATGCTCGCCAACTGCAAGCGGCTCAATCCCACTGTCGCGCAACACATAGGCGATATGCGCACTGTACGGCTGTACGAGAAGTTCGACGCGGTGCTGATTCACGATGCCGTCTGCCACCTGATGAGCGAAGACGACATCGGCGCAACGCTTGCGACTGCGCGGGAGCATTTGCGCGATGGCGGTGTGCTTATCATGGCGCCGGACTGGTACACCGAGACTTATCCCGGCACACAGCTTGACGCCGGCATACGGCGCGACGTAACGCCAGAATTCGTATCCATCGAGTTTGACCATGACCCTGACCCAGACGATAACATGCTCGAATCCGTGTTCGTGTACATCTTCAAGGGCGCGGACGGCAGCGCGCGCGTGGAAATAGACCGCCATATTACCGGCATATTCCCGCTGAGCACTTGGCTTGCTCTGATGGAGGCGGCAGGCTTTCGCGCCAAGACACTGCCGTACCCGGTGCACGAAGACGGCAGGGACGGGTGGTTGCTAGTGGGTAAATTGAATGCGAGCGACGATGCCCGACTGCGAGACCGCGTTACCGCGCAATAAATCCACCGTCTATCACCAGCTCAGTTCCGGTGACGAACGACGCTTCGTCCGATGCCAAGAACAACACGCCATTGGCGACTTCTATCAGTTCACCAGTCCGGCGTAATGGCGTCAGGCGCACTTGTTCGGCGCGCTGCGCGTCGTCCGGCGTGGATGTTCGCATTGGCGGCATAAATCCCGGATGAATGGAGTTGACGCGGATGCCTTCAGGTCCATACTGTACCGCCATCGCCTTCGTGAATATGCGAACCGCGCCCTTCGACGCATGGTACGCTGGATGTCCGCCTTCTCCGCCCACGAAGCCCATTATCGACGAGATGTTGACGATGGCGCCGCCGCCCGTCTGCCGCATCTGCTCCACGGCGTATTTCGTCCCTAGGAACACGCCCGTCGCGTTGACATCCATAATCCGCTTCCAGCCGTCGAAGTCCAATTTGTCAACCTCAGACGAACTGCTGACTCCGGCGTTGTTAACCAGAATGTCCAGTTTGCCGTACAGCGAAACGGTCTCCGCAATCAGGCGTTCCCAGCTATGCTCGCTGGTAACATTCGTGCGGATATAAGTCGCCTCGCCGCCTGCTTCCGCAATCTCCGCTTCGACCTGCTTGCCCTCGTCGTCCAGCACATCGGCGATGACCACCTTCGCGCCTTCCCGCGCGAACAGCCGCGCTTCCTCCGCGCCCATACCGCCCGCCGCGCCCGTAATGATCGCTACCTTGCCTTGTAGTCGCATTTTTCGTCCTCCCTTCAGGCTTCAATAGGACTTCACAATGTTGGGTTGCATTTTGCGCGATATACCCTATAATGTCCAGCCTGCCCTTATCCATAGATACACACATACTATCTATTTCGCCCATCCTATTGGAATAGGATAGCGTTTCTTTCTAGGTGGTCAAGAGCGTTTTACTACCGTTCGTGGTGAGAGTCTTGAACTTGCCGAAGGGCGAACCACTCGCCCAGAGTTCTCGCACTTCGACAAGCTCAAGACGAACGGGTTTCCTTATTTCGACCTTCCGAATAGAAACGCTATCTCCCACATCCTCCCCTTGACAACCCAAACACTTACCCTCATAATCAGAACATATGATTGCTTAACACTCAAGCCCCGACGCCCGAACCCTGACACCTGAGATTTATCGTGTGCATCCAAAACACCTTACAACAGAAAATAGCCAATCTCACCAACGACGGTGAGACCATAGCCATCTTCCTGGCAGACACCTTGCAAAGCGACAGCTATGCCATCAAGACCTGCCACAAGCTGGACGCCGCACGCATGCTATCCAAGTACGGCTTCGCGCAAGTCGAAGGCAAAGTCATACCCTTCGACC
>VXNZ01000004.1 GCA_009840355.1 Chloroflexota bacterium | reverse complement strand
CACTACAAACAAATTGAGACTAATCCTTGTCCTGATTTGAAACTGATACAGTTTCTTAATTTCGAAACAGTTGCAGTGACGGCGACGCTCCTGTATGATTGTCCCCTTGTCAAGTTGGACATGAGACTGAATCTACGGAGCTGATCACAGATGATACAAACTATCAAGAAAGCATTCCCGGCGGGGGTCTTGGCTTTAAGCCTGTTCGCTCTAATGATTCTCGTCGCCTGCTCTGATGGTGCTACTGAACCTGCGCCCCCGCAACAGGCCGCCGCGCCGACAACGGCTCCCGCAGCTACGGCGGCTCCGACCGTTGCACCCACTGTGGCGCCAACTCCCGAACCCGAACCCCTCACCATTGTGACGACCATGAGCATCACTGCCGACTGGGTAAGTAACATCGGCGGCGACAGGGTCAATGTTATCAGCCTGCTTCCCGCAGGCGCCGACCCGCATCTATATCAGCCTACTCCGCGAGATGTCGCAACAGTCGCGGATGCCGATCTGGTGCTGCCCGTCGGTTTGGGGCTAGAAGCGTCCTGGCTCGACGATTTGCTGCATACCGCTGCGGCAGACGAATCTGCCATCGTTGCGTTGGCGGAGCTCGTCGATCCAATCCCGTTCGAAGACCCGCATGCTGGAGCCGGGATGTCCCTTGCTAACGCGGTTCTCGATGTCGTCCACGAAGTTGAGGACGGGCACATAAGCGCTGACGAGGGCTTGCACGAAATTCATGAACTAATCGAACATGCGATGGAAGAGGAAGAAGCACACGACCACGGCCACGGTCATGGGGAAGAAGAGCATTGGGAAGACCATGCCCTTGAGTTGATCGAGCAGGCGGAAGCCGGCCAGTACGACGTTATGATGGCGATCGAAGAGATTGATCACATCGTCCATGAAAGCGGAGAGGCGATGGCGATGGATCACGATGATCATGGCCCTGAAGACGAACACGATGGCCACGGCGAGTCCCTTGTTGCGGCAATTCTCCATGTCGCTCATGAAGTTAAGGACGGTCACATAAGCGCGGATGAAGGCATCCATGAGATCCACGAGCTTATGGAGGCGGCGGAAGAAGAGGCGGGGCATGATCACGCTCACGAGGAAGAATGGGAGCACGAGATCCACGAGATTGTCGCGCAGGCAGAAGCCGGCGAACTCGACGCTATGAAGGCGATCGAAGAGATTGATCATATCGCCCACGAAGAGATGGATGGCCACGACGAACACGATGCTCATGACGATCATGATGACCACGGCGAGGCCCTTGCCATGGATATTCTCGATGTCGTTCACGAAGTTGAGGACGGCCACATAAGCGCGGAGGAAGGCGTCCATGAGATTGAGCATCTCATGGAGGCAGCGGAAGAAGAGGAAGGGCACGCTCACGAGGAAGACTGGGAGCACGAGATACATGAGATTCTCGAGCAGGCGGAAGCCGGCCAGTTCGACGCTATGATGACGATAGAAGAGATTGACCATGTCGCCCTTGAAGTGGTAGGCGATCACGACGACCATGATGATCATGGTCATGACGACCATCATGGTCACGACCACGGCGAGTTCGACCCGCACTTCTGGCACGACCTTGTTCGGGTGCAGGTCGCCTTAACCGACGTCGCGGTTCGCCTGTCTGTTCTCGACCCAGCCGGCGCCGATACCTATATGGCAAACGCAACCGCGTACAACGCGGAGCTGGACAAATTGCACCATTGGTCGGAAGAGCAACTCGGCACGATACCGGAAGACCACAGGCTGCTAGTTACCACGCACGAAGCCTTTGGGTATTTCGCGCATGTGTATGATTTCAAAGTTGTAGGCACCATCCTGCCGTGGACGACGGAAGTGGAGCCGACGCCTGCTGAGATAGCGAAGCTGAGCGACGACATCGAAGCCTACGGCGTGTCTGCCATATTCAGTGAGACTACCATAAGCGATCGAGTCGCCAAAGCCATTGCGGACGAGACCGGCATTTCGTTGCACAGTCTATATTCCGAATCGCTCGCAGCCGACGGCGAGGCGAGTACCTATGTCGGCATGTTCCGCGCAAATGTCAACACCATTGTTGAAGCGTTGAAGTAGAATTGATTCGACTATTTCCAAACATGGGTCGTTCATCGGTTACCCTCCCCGATGGCGGCCCATTCTGCCATGATTACGGCTCAGATAATGCTGTCCGTCCAACCGTTCACAATTACGCGACCGGAATTGGTGAAGTTGGGCTGGGAGCACTCGGGCGGGTGACGGCGCCTTTCGGGAGGGCAAATGACATGAGTCCGTACAGTCCCCGACTTGTCATAGAAGACTTGTCAGTCGAACGCGGCGGTCATATTGTGCTGGAAGACCTGAACTTCGAGGTCGAGCCCGAAACGATGATAGGCGTGATAGGCCCAAGTGGCGGAGGCAAGAGTACGCTATTCCAGACGCTTGCCGGCATACTGCCCCCCTGCGAAGGCGGCATCGAGTTTCAAGGGTCGCTGAACGGCAAGGGTGATGTGGCGTATGTGTCGCAGTCTGAAACGATGAACTGGCAGTTCCCGGCGACGGTGTTCGACGTCGTATCGATGGGCAGATACACGAATGGCAACAGCTGGCTGGGCTGGCTAGGCAGACGCGACAAGGAAATGGTGCGCATGTGCCTCAACCAAGTTGGGATGTGGGAGCGGCGCTCTTCTCTGGTAACCGACCTGTCCGGCGGCCAACGACAACGTGTCTGCATCGCCCGCGCGCTTGCGCAGGAGGCGAGCGTCATCCTGCTTGACGAGGCACTCAGCGGAGTCGATGTAGGCGCGGAAGAGGGCATACTCGATCTGCTTCGCACTTGCTGCGTCGCCGGCAGGATCGTTATGCTCGCAACGCACGACCTGACGGATGTGATGGAGCGCTTCGACAAGCTGCTCTGCATCAACTGCAACTTGCATGCCTACGGTTCGCCTGAAGAGACATTTTCTCCGGAGCTGATCGCAGACCTGTACGGGGCGCGGAGTTTCGAGATTCAGACAGCGCGGTAACTTTATCGGAGCATGTCCTGTGCTCGGCTACATCTTTGACCCCCTCCAGTATAGCTTCATGGTGCGCGCCCTCATTGTGTCGGTGCTTGTCGGCGTCATGTGCCCGATCATTGGCGCGTATGTCGTTACGCGCGGACGCTCATTCTTGGGAGACGCCCTTGCTCACTCCGTATTGCCGGGCATGGTCGTGGCGTTCCTTCTTGGCATCAGCCCGTTCTTCGCTGCGGTGCCTGCCGGCGTGGTTGTCGCGTTGCTGATGGGCACGGTGAGCAGGCACACCGGCATCAGCGAAGACACATCCATCGGCATCGTGTTCGCGGGAATGTTCGCGCTCGGCATGGTTATGCTCTCCAAGGCGAGCGACAGCATTAATGTGAGGATCGAAGACCTGCTGCTTGGGCAAGTTCTCGGCGTTACCCAAACCGATGTGTATGTTTCGGTTGTCCTAGCGGTGCTTGTCGTGATAGGTTTATACATATTCCATCGGCAATTAGTATTTACCACATTTGACGAGATTGGCGCTTCGGCGGCAGGAATCAGAACGGGCGTAGTCGAATATGTTCTGCTGGGATTCCTGGCGCTAGTGGTAGTCATAGGCATTCAGGCGGCAGGAATTGTGCTTGTGATGGCGATGCTAATCACGCCCGCCGCGACCGGCTATTTGATTGCAAGGCGCTTCGTGGGAATGATGTTTGTGGGCGCGATAGTGGGCGCATCATCAGCGGTAGCAGGGATGTACTTGTCTTATTACGCCGACCTGCCTTCGGGCCCCACGATGGCGCTGCTGTCCACCGGCTTGTTCGCCGCAGCTGCGCTGTACAGAGTCAAGTGGCCTAGAACCAGAGACTAGATGTGAGGTGCCTGATTGGCTACAACCCAGACGAACGCTAGCATCCGCTACGAACCGGATGAAAATCCACCGCTTCTAATTGTCATTGGCGCCGGCGTTCAAGCCGCGCTCATCAACTTGGCGGCCGTCGTCCTCGCCGTCGTGATAGTCATCCGCATCTCCGGGGTGTCCGAAAGTTACATCCCTTGGGCGATATTCGCCACGCTCGTCGTCAGCGGTATTTCCACTTTCTTGCAGGCTGCGCGAGTCTGGCGAATCGGCGCTGGGCATGTGCTCGTGATGGGCACATCGGGCGCGTTCTTCGCCGTGTGTGTCGCCGCGCTTGCAAACGCCGGTCCCGCAACGATGGCGACGCTGATTATCGTCTCCTCGCTCTTCCAGTTCCTGTTGGCGTCTCGTCTGTCGCTGCTGCGCCGCATATTCACGCCTCTGGTAACCGGCACGGTCATATTGCTGATTGCCGTAACGGTAATGCCCCTCGTTTTCGACTTGCTGACCGATGTGCCGGAAGGCTCTTCACCGATAGCCGCGCCAATTGCCGCGATCGTGACGCTTGTGGTTATCGCGGTGATGGTGATGCGTGCGCCGCCGTCAATGCGCCTGTGGTCCCCTATAATCGGCATCGTCATCGGCTGCCTGGTCGCTGCTCCGTTCGGCTTGTACGACACGGAAGCCATCATCGACGCGGCGTGGTTCGGAGTGCCGCTCGGCACATGGCCCGGCATTGAATTAACGCCCGGGGTCGAGTTCTGGGCGCTGCTGCCTGCGTTCGTGGTCGTTACCCTGGTCGGCGCAATGGAGACGGTCGGCGATGGCGTTGCTGTGCAGCAGGTATCGCGCCGTACTCGCCGCGCAACGGACTTCCGCGTGGTACAGGGTGCGCTAAACGCGGATGGCGTGGGCAATCTGCTATCCGGCTTGCTCGGCACGCTACCTAATACCACATATTCGTCGAGCGTTTCGCTTGTGGAGGTAACCGGCGTGGCGTCGCGGCGAGTAGGAATCGCGATAGGCGTCGTATTCTTGATACTCGCATTCCTGCCAAAGGCGACAGCGCTACTCATCGCCATCCCGCCGCCGGTAGCCGCCGCGTACTTCACCATCCTGATAGTGATGCTGTTCGTGCAGGGCATGCGAATGGTGATGCAGGATGGCGTGGACTATCGCAAGGCGATGGTGATAGGTCTGGCGTTCTGGCTCGGCACGGGCTTTCAGCTAAAGGTCATATTCCCGGATTTGCTCACCGGATTCGTGGACGTGCTGCTCAGCAACGGCATGACGTCCGGCACAATCGTGGCAATCGTATTGATGCTGTTCCTGAACTTGACTGGACCGCGCCGCAAGCGCCTGACCACGCAGTTCAGCGAAGATGCGTTGCCGGAGATCGGATCCTTCCTGCGCGAGACCGCCTCCGCCGGGCACTGGAATTCCGAGTCAGCCGACAGACTGTTAGCTGCCGGTGAAGAGGCGTTGACCGTGTTGCTGAAAGAGTCGACGGAGTCTGACTCGGACAGCCGTCGCAATCTGGTGCTGTTTGCGCGGCGCGATGGCAGAACCATCGAATTGGAATTCGTTACTGCGCTAGAAGGCCAGAATATGGAAGACCAGCTGGCGTATCTCAACGATCTGCCGCCGGTGCCGGATGAGCACGAGGTATCGTACCGCCTGCTGCTGCACTATGCGTCGTCCGTGCGCCACCAGAAATACCACGGCATCGACGTAATCACGATTACGGTTGAGCAAGCGTAAGGGAGGCGGGCAGCGCAATCACGGACCGACGCCGAGCGGCACTGGCGGCAAGTCCAGAATGTCGTAGTCGTTTGCGCCTTCGCGTATGCTGATGTGGCTGTCGAGCGGCACATTCCTGAAGTCTTGCCGTATCCTGGATGCGGGCCAGTGTACTTCCAGCGACGCAATCTCTTGTGCCCGCCCTAGTCCGATTTCTTGCGTCAGCGTGGATGCGCCGAAGCTGCTGCCGTTGCTGACGGTCGAATATATGCTGCGCCGGGTGCCGTCCGCATCCACGACCGTAATCCTGACGCGCGCGCCTATGGCGGCGCGGTTCGACTGGCTGCCGACAAGCTTGACCGATAGCCAGTGGTTGCCGTGCCCGGGATTCTCGTACAGCGCGTTCACGAAACCGTCGCCGGGATAGAAGCCGCCAATCTGCACGAATAGGTCTTGGTCGCCGTCGTTGTTCAAGTCGCCAAACGACGCGCCGTGTCCTTTTTGCAAATGCCCGAAGCCGCCGGAGAATGTAACATCTTGGAATCGCTTGCCCGCATGGTTTCTATACGCCATATTGGGCGCGAGTGCGTCATAGGACGGCGCGCCGGTGCCGAGGAAGATGTCCAAATAGCCGTCGTTGTCCAAGTCGCCGAAGTTTGCGCCCATAGAGAGATGCACACGCCATAGACCGCTCTCACGCGTTACATCCTCGAAACCCACCCCTCCCAGATTGCGATATAGGCGCGGTCTAGTGCCGTCGTTCTTCACGCCCATGTAGTCTGCCGCCACGTCTTCGATGTCCTCGCCATATCCGGCGACGAATATGTCGAGCCAGCCGTCGTTGTTGTAGTCCCAGAACCATGTGGCGAAGCTGTCGGATGGCGCGGTAATTCCCAATTCGGCCGCCACATCGCTGAAAGTGCCGTCGCCGTTGTTGTGGTATAGCCGATTATCTTCGCCGAAATTGGAGACGTACAGGTCCGCGTCGCCGTCGTTGTCGTAGTCGCCCCACGCGCTGCCCTTGCAGTACCGCCAGTTCTGCACGTCAGCATCCTGCGCCACATCCTCGAAGCGTCCGTTGCCATCGTTGCGGAATAGCCGGCTTGGAAACATCAGCGCCGTTGACTCTACGCCCGCCTCGCGCGTCGATTCGTTGCAGGAGAACAGGTCCAAATCGCCGTCATTGTCGTAGTCCGCCCACGCCGCGCTCTGGCTCGGATAGGCAGGCTTGGCAAGCCCGGCGGATTCCGTAACATCTCTGAAAGTTCCATCGCCGCTATTGCGCAGAAGCGACATTCGCATCTGCCCGCGCGCCTTCATCCAGCCGCCCCTCATCACCAGCACATCAATCCAGCCGTCGTTGTCGTAGTCCGCTTGCGTTATATTCAACCCGCCCAGCTGCCCGGACAAGCCCGCCTTCTCGCTGAAGTCTGCGAATGTGCCATCGCCTTTGTTGCGGTAGTAAGCGATTGGCTCGCACGGGTCCCATGTGGAAGTCATCACATCCGGCAGCCCGTCATTGTCGAAGTCATCGACAATGCTTCCGCCCGCTGTGTTGACCGCGTACAGCGCGGCGTACGGCGCGATTTCCTTGAACCTGCCGATGTCGTATTCGGACTGCAGTGTGTCCGGCGCGACTCTGTATTCACTTGGCACGCCGCCCGGATATGTCCCCAACGCCATGTGCGCCACATTCAGCAGCCAAATCGCTCGAATATTCTTGTGAAAGTCGTCCGCTTCAATCTCCATCAATTGCGTCAGGTATTCCACTGCGCCGCTTGCCCCTCGCTTGTCCGCATGTGCAAGATTGGCGTCCAATGGCAGCGCGCATATCAGCCGCCCGTCGGGACTAACGCAGTTGTCCAACTCGCCCATCTTCATGCTTGCGATTGCCAATTCTTCCAGCAGTTCCGCTTCGTGCCGCACCTCCGGATTCTCCTGCCGCTCGATGTGCAGCGCATCCGATAGCAGGCGTATTGCCTCGCTCGCATCGCCAAATCGCAAGTGGTCTCGCGCTAACTCCCGCGTAATGCTGATGTGCCAAGACAGGGTAGGGAAGGTTGGATGTTCCAACTCCGCCGTCAGCCTTTCGCGCTGCTGCGTGCCGAAGAACGGATCGCCGCTGTTGCGCAAGTTCGTGCAGTACGCGGCGATGTCAGCGTGCTCGGATTTGCTATCTGCCACGGGCGTGGCTGTCGCCGGAATCGTGGCGACCGGAGTCGTTGTGGTAGCACGACTTTGCGATGTGCAAGATAGACTTGCGAATAACGCAAGAATTAGCGTGAAGGCTATGGCCTGGCGCATCGTTGTTTTCATAATCCATGGATGATTAGGTTGGGTCAATCTGTGGCGTATATTGCAGGCGCGAATCGCAATCATATCGCAAGTTGGATGCAGAGAATTGGCTATCGTTCATTGTAAGGCTTGGATGTTATAATGGCGCAAGTGTGACTATGTGCAGGAACATCCGTCAACCCTTCGCCCTCATCGCCCTGATTTGGGCGATATTGGGCTGCTCTTTCATTGCGCCGGCCGATGAGCAGTCTCAACCAATTGTACTTTCATCTTCGTCTGAATCCACTGCCGGCAACACGCCCGCCGCGCCGACAACACAGGTCACGCCGTTCACTAATGTTGCGAGTACGGCGTTGGGCGGTGACTTTCAGCTTTGGAATGACCGGCCCGGAGTCGCCGTTTTCGATTACGACCGCGACGGCGATTTGGACTTCTATGTAACTTCGCACGGCGGCGAGCCGAATCGCCTTTACCGCAACGATGGCGATGCCACATTCACCGATGTTGCGGCGAGCTCGGGCGTTCAGGCGACCGACAGCCACAGCACCGGCGTCGTCGCATGCGACCTGAACAATGACGGCTTTCAAGACTTGTATGTCGGCGCTTGGGGCAATCCGGACGACGGCTTGGGCTTTCGCTCGCAGCAGCAGGGCAACATCGACAGCTTGTTTCTTAACAATGGCAATGGCGGATTCCGTACCATCACGCAGTCGGCGTTCGGTGATGGCGTGAATGTGCGCTCTGCGACTGGCATCGCTTGCGCGGATGTCAACGGCGACGGCTGGCTTGACATCTATGTTGGCAACATCATGGATAACGATTTTCGCACATTTTCCGATTATAACCATCCTGGGCACTACAATGTTCTCTACTTGAACAGCGGCAACCTGACATTCACCGAAATCGCGCATGCCGCGGGCGTCGCCGGTCCGCAGATAACGATGATTAACCCGGACGGCACGCATGTCGTCCATGAACATCCTGTAACGGGCGCAAAGTTCGAGGGCTACGATCCCGCGAGCGTGGACGACATGGGCAACCGCGCAGGCGAGCCAACGGGTCAGACGCACGCCGTCGCGTTCTTCGACTACGACGATGACGGCGACCCAGACCTGTTCGTCGCCAACGACGGCGACCGTATGCACCTGTTCCGCAACGATTCGACGACGGACGAAGTGCGATTCGCGCCTGTCGCGCGGGAACTGGGCATTGACCTCGCAGGCTCATGGATGGGCTTTGCGGTTGGCGACTACGATGCCGACGCCGATCTTGATGTGTTTTCCACGAACATCGGCTTTCACCCGCTTCTGCAGGAGCCGGTCGAAGAACCGCGCGGCAACTGCGAGTATGTTGGCAGATTTCGCTGGGGCACCTGCGCGCACTTCCTGCTGCGAAACGACGGCGGCGGCAAACTGCTGGATGTCGCGTCCGTTACCGATGTCGCGCCGAGCGAATGGCTGCCACCGGAGTCGCTTGATGCGTCTGTGTTCAACAAGGCACACCATGTTCCGACCGGTCTCGCCGCGTACGATTTCGGCTTCGGGACGACATTCCTCGACTACGACAACGATGGCTATCAGGACTTGTACTGGTTCGGTTCGACGCTCGGCAGAGGCGAGGGACCGGGCGGGCAGGTCTTTCCGGCGGCGGGGCGAATGCTGCGCGGTCTTGGCGACGGCTCGTTTGAAGACATTACCGTTCGCGTGCGCCTGCTCGACATTTCGCGCGTGAACTACGAAGGCTTGGAGGACGACGATGCGGCGAAGGACAACCCGGTGCTGCTTAAGGTCCGCCGCATCGACACCGCTCTGCACGAGAATGGCAAGGGGCTGGCGCACGGTGACCTGAACGGCGACGGTTACACCGACCTTATCGCGACGAATAGCAGCGGGCCGATATTCTCCGGTCCATTCGACCCGATGGCAGGCGCGGCGCCAACACGAGATGCGCCGGGGCCGATGTTCCTGTGGTTAAACGGCGGCGGCGACAGCAATTGGCTGACGCTGCGGCTGAAGGGGCGCATGGCAATCGATGGCACGGGCAGCAACGCGGATGCGGTCGGCGCGCGCGTGTATGTTACGACACGTCCTAATGGCGGAGGGCATCCTCACGTCCAAGTGCAAGAAGTCATCGCCGGTTCCAGCTACCTGTCAATGGACAGCCTTGAGTTGGAGTTTGGGCTTGGGGGTGCGACTGTTGTGGACAATATCGAGATACGCTGGCCTAGCGGCGTTGTGCAGACATTGCAGAATGTAGCTGCCAATCAGGTGATGGAGATTGTTGAGCCGCAGGGATAGAGGGCGTGCTTACCCCGTGCCGCGCAGTCGTGGGTCCAGAGTGTCTCTCAGTCCGTCGCCTAGCAGATTTGCGCCTAGGACGGTTAGAGATAGGAACAGCCCCGGGAAGAAGATCGTCCAGACTGCTAGTTGCATGAACAGCTTGGCGTCGCCCATCATGTTGCCCCAGCTGGGGATGTACGGTGGCACGCCCGCGCCAAGGAAGCTTAGCCCCGCTTCGACGAGAATCGCGAGCGCGAAGACGTAGGTCGCTTGCACGGTCAGCGGCGCGACTAGGTTTGGGAAGATGTGTGTTGCTAGGATTCGCAGCGGTCTAGCGCCTACTGCCAGCGCACCTTCGACATATTGCCGCTCTCGTAGGCTTAACACAGAGCCGCGCACGATGCGCACGACGCGCGGCGTTTCCACTACGGACAGCGCTATCACAACATTCTGGAAGCTCGCTCCAAGCAATGCTACCAACGCTATCGCCAGTAGGAACGACGGGAACGCCATCAGCCCGTCCATGAAGCGCATCACGATGTTGTCCACCATCTTGTAATAGCCCGCGACGATGCCGATCACCACGCCGATGAATATTGTCGCGATGGTGACGGACGCTCCGATTGCCAGGGACAACCGGCTGCCGTATATCGTGCGCGAGAACACATCGCGCCCGACGCTGTCCGTGCCGAAGAACGCTTCGCCGGACGGACCTTTCAGCCGGTTGACAGGGTCGAGCGCCTGTGGATCGTCGGTGGAAATCAACGGTGCGAATATCGCCATCAGCAGCGCGAGCACGAGGATGAACAGACCGAGCGCCATGTTCGGGTTGCCCCGCATCGTGTACTGGAACGCTATCAGCCTCTCGCGGCTGCGCTCTCGGATGCCGCGCTGCGGAATCGCGCCAGCCTCAATTCGCTCTTCTGTCGCCATCAGTATCGTATCCTCGGGTCGAGGTAGCCGTAGATTAGGTCAACTATGAGGTTGATTAGCACATACGCGACGGTAACCATCAGTATGACGCCTTGAATCACGGGGTAGTCGCGGCGCGTAACTGCGTCCACAATCAGCCGCCCGACGCCCGGAATGGCGAATATCGCCTCTGTTACGACAAGGCCGGACACTAGGCCCGCGATGCCGATGCCGATAATCGTTACAACTGGAATAGAGGCGTTCTTGAACGCATGGCGTAGCAGTACGACGGTCTCGCCCAATCCTTTGGCGCGCGCCGTTCGCACGTAGTCTTCGCGCAGCACTTCGAGCATGCTGGCGCGCGTCATTCGCGCTATAAGCGCCGCCGATATGAACCCAACCGATATGGACGGCAGCGTGATGGACTTTATCCACGGCACGATCCCCTCAGTGATTGGCACATAGCCGATCGCGGGGAACCAGTGCAGTTTGACCGAGAACACCCAAATCAGGTTCGCGCCAAGCCAGAACGACGGTATCGCAAGCCCCAGCACGGCGATGACCATCACCACGCGGTCGATCCACGTGTTCGCCTTCCACGCCGCGAGTATGCCCAGCGGTATGGCGATGACGATTGCCACCAGCTGCGAGAACAGCGCGATGAACAGGGTTGGTTCGAGCCGTTGCTTGATTAGCTCGGTCACCTTGAACTTGCTGAATATGGATTCGCCCAAGTCGCCCCGAAGAATGTCCGCGAAGTAAATAACCAGCTGCTCGTATATGGGCTTGTCCAAGCCCATGTCCTTGCGGATCGCCTCTTTTTGCTCCGGCGTCGCTTCGTCGCCCGCCATTAGCGCCACGGGATCGCCGGGCGTGATGTGAATCAGCGAGAATGTAACAACCGCCACCACTAGCAGTACGGGGAACATTGCCAGTAGTCGTTGCAGCGCGTAGCGTGCCACTATTTCGTCCTCAAACGGTCAATTAACTGGCCGGTCAATCAGTTAGTAGTTTGGTCGGTGAGATTATACTCAAAAGCGGGAGCGCCGCAATTCTGCCGCACCCCCGCTCTGTTGCTCGAATTGTGTTTCAGCGTGTTAGCGCCGTATGAACTTTATCGGAATGCGCTATCTGTCCAGCCACAAGCCTTGCATCAGGATGCGCTTGTGCGGCACATAGCCCTCCACATCTTCCTGCATTGCGACCACGAACTTGAACCAGCCGTACATTATGGTTGCCGGGTCTTCCTCGAAATACACTCGCTGAATCTCCTCGGTTATCGCCTTCGCCTCGTCGAGCGAAGTGGAGTTCAGGAAGTCGTCGCGCAGCTGAATGACCTTCTCGTTGTGGTAGCCGCCGTTCCAAGACTGCCCAATGGCGGAATCCGTAATCGGGTCAAGCGGGCCGCCCCAAGTGTGGTAGAAGTGCCAGTCGCCTTCTTCAACTGTCTCTCTCGCATTCGCCGCTTCCTTGCGCGAAATGACCGTCGCCCAGTCGCTGACTTGGAAATCGACCTCAGCGCCAAGGGACTCCAGAACCTCCTTAGTTATCAGCGCGGATGCGTAGAAGTCGGAGTAGTCGGTGTTCGTAAGCAACACGAGCTTGCCGTCGAAGCCAGTCTCGGCGACCGCTTCCTGCCAGAGAGCGCGCGCCTTCTCTAGGTCAACTTCGTAGTATTCGGTGGAGCCGACATCGCTGCCCCACTGCGCGCCGCATGCCCAAAGGCAGGGTCCCAGATCCCAAAGGTCAGGCGCGCCGTAAGCGGCCCGGAGATACTTTTCCGGGTCTGTTGCCGCCTGAATGGCGAGTCGCGCCTTCGGGCTGGTCAGCGGCGGGTTGCGTTTGTTCGTGCCGAGCTGCGGACGCGCCCACTGAGGGATCACGACCGCCTTGATGCCCGGCGAGTTGACGATGGTGTCGTAGAAGTCGTTTGGCAAGCCTTCCGCAAAGTCTGTCTGTTTCGTCTGCAGCGCGGCGAGCTTTGTCGCAGCGTCCGGCACTTCAAGGTTAATTACGCGGTCAACATAAGCGATGCGCGCGCCGGCGTCGCCGTTCGGCTCGTCAGAACGCGGGTTGTAGTTCTCGTTCCGGTCCATCACCACGCGGTTGCCAGGAATCCACTCGACATACTTGAATGGACCGGAGCCGTTGTACTCGGTCATGATGTCGGAAATCGACAGCGGTTCGACGACTTCTTTCGGCATGACATAGGTGGGCAGAGACACCCAGAAGGGTATCCACAGACCGAACGGCTTGCCCGGTGCGAGCTTGAATGTCTGGTCGTCGATGGTTTCGACTGTCGGTTCGTCGGCGAGGTCCCAGAGCGTGCCCGGCAAGCCCGGCGTCGTCTTCCAGCGCAGTATGGATGCGGTTACATCCTCGCTGGTAACCGGATCGCCGTCGTGGAATGCAAGTCCGTCACGCAGCGAGAAGGTGTACTCGGTGGCTTCGTCGTTCACCGACCATGTGTCCACCATCTGCTCCTGCGCGACCCTGTCCAAGTTCCAGCCGAACGGGTAGTCGTACCACTGGTGGACGATCGAGTGCGTTACGAACGATGTCTGGCGCGTAGGGTCGAGATTCGCCACCGACGCTTGCGGTGTCCAGCGTAGAATGCCGCCCGACTTCGGTCCGGTCGCCGGCGCGGCTTCCATCGCTTCGCGACGGACGGGTGTGGCGATTGTTCTGCCTGTTGGCGGCGCAGGGCTGAATGCCTGCGGCGCTGTTGCAGGCGCGGCAGGCGCTGCGGGCGCGGGAGCTGCAGGTGCGGCAGGCTGCTGCGGCGCTTGCGGTGCCTGCGGTGCAGGCGCCGGTGCAGGCGCTGCTGCTGCCGGCGCTTGAGGCGCCGCGGCAGCCGGTGCGGTCTCAGTAGGCGCAGAGCCGCAAGCCAATGCGGCGATCATTACTAATATCGAGCCGAATACCAGAACAAGTGGGATGCGTCGCATAATATCTCCAATCGCTAGTCCCTTGAAATCGGTATTTTCCAATTCTTTCGTGCGGGTCAAATATATCACAGCAATCTTGAAAGTCAATCTGATGTTGTTCTGCAATCACGCTCATCATGACCTTCGCCCGTCAATGGGGAAGAGACAAATCGTCTGTCAACATAGCACTCGCTGTCGTGGTAGAATTTGCTGCGAATTCACACTTCAATGCTCGCGAGGCGTCGCGAAGTCGGTTAAGTAGGAGGGCAATATGGTACTAGCGGAACAGCCGGTTAGGCTCACGGCGGTCAATCATCTGACATACAACGTCATCGACAAGGAACGCGCGACACGCTTTTGGGTGGATGTGCTGGGCGTCAAGCAGATTCCGAGCGCGGTGGACAGCGAGCATATCATTTGGCTGCAGCTGCCGAGCGGCACGATGGTACATCTCATAGAAAACGCGGACGGCATATCCGAGCCGTCGCACCACGGCGCGTTCGAGGTGGACGACATAGACACTGCCTACGAGCTGCTGAAGGAAAAGGGCGTAAAGATCGAAAGCCCCGAAATCGGCGTCCGCAACGACGGGCAGCGCGTCTTCTTCATATCGGACACCGAAGGTAATCGCGTCGAGATTTGCACCAAATCCGGCTTCGGCGTTCTAGTCTAAGAAGACGTCGCAAGTGCAATTTCTCTCTGTCATTTCGAGCGAAACGAGAAATCTAAGGGCGGAAACGGGTTTGCGTGCAATAATTTCAGATTCCTCACTGCGTTCGGAATGACAAAAACAGTGCGAAATGACGACATCAGGATTCGTGAAATCGTCTCAGTCTAGCTAGACTGAGTTCTTTCTCGCAGAGGAGAAAGGATTGGAAGGGGTCAAATTCGCTGACGCACACACCCGTCCGGTTGGACAGGCCGTAGTTTAGGCGGCAGCTTACACGAAAGTCAGCACATCGGCCGGATTGCGCACCGTTATCGCGTCGATGTCGTCTTCCGCAAAGCCCTTGCGCCGCATCCTGGGGACGATGTTCTCCAAGATGTGTCCGTAGCCATGACCGCCGTATCGCGCGAGCCGGTGGTTAGTGCAAATGTCCTGCCCTACGACAATCTTGGTAGCGTATCCTTCGTCGCACATACGCTTGATGTAGCCTAGCCTCTGCGCGTCGCTTGGCATGTCCAAGTCCGCCAATGGGTAGTATGACCCTTCGCTGCCGAATAGGTCCCATTCGAGGTAGCAACCGGACGCCGCGACCGCGCGCAGCCGTTCCATGTCGAAAATCGTCCTGTCCAAATGCCCGATGACGACGCGCTCGATGTCGGCGCCACCGTCCGCCAAGGCTTGCAGTATTTCGGCTGGCGCGTCCGGGTGTCGGCCCGGGTGAATCGAAATCGCGGCGCCCGTTTCCTGCTGCGCCAGCGCAGACGCCCGTAGAGACAGTCGCTCGTTGTCAGTCAGAGGCCAAGAGCAGCCGATCTCGCCGATGATGCCAGCCCTTATGCCCGTGCCGTCCACACCGTTGCGGATGTCGTCGATGATGCGCTGCGCGACAATATCCACAGTGCGCTGGTGCATGTCGTCGGGCAGCACGGCATCGACATAGAAGCCCGCACCCATGACCACATGCACGCCGGCTTCGCGCGAGATTCGCTCTAATGCGGTAGCGTTCCTTCCAATGCCAATCGTGGTCACATCGACAATTGTGCCGCCTCCCACGTTCTTGTACAGCGCCGCCTCCGAGATTGCCGTGTCCACATCCATCAGCTGCAAGTTTGCGTGGTTACTATAGTGGTTGTGTCGAATCCAGCCGAGATTTTCCATAGCAATTGGCGCATCCGCAAGATCAGTCAGTGCGTCTTGCGGCGGCCTATACATAAAGGAAAAGTCGATGTACAGATGCTCGTGCGTGGTCGTCGGTCCCAGTTCGGAAGGGTTGATCGTTCCCAGAACAGTCTGCGCGAAACCTCGAAGTTCGGTGGATGGCATGTGCTCTCTCCTTTCACATCGTGGTCGGGCAAGGGTAGCATGCGGGGTGCCTGTTGCTCAATGCGGCAATGGCTTGCAGGCGAACCTGTGGGCGTGGGACTGAATGCGGAGCAAGCCTCATAAGGGTTATGAGCGTTCGCTGTGCAACGATTTAGCACTGTGTTGGATAAGCCCGCTCTATGTGCTTGTAGTGTGGTTGTGAAGTCGCCGCTATTCAATCCGTCTGAACGCCGGATACGCGAATGCGAATGCGAGTATCAGCAGCGAGAGCATCGCGCCGCTTATCGTCAGCGCGTTTGCGGTGCCGATATACTCGGCGATTGTGCCGAAGGGGAGCGCGCCGATGGGCATTAAGCCGAATGTCATCATCATGATGCTCATCACGCGACCGCGCATTTCCGGCGCGGCGATTAGCTGCGTCAGTGTCATATTCAGCGACATGTGAACGCTGCTTATCAGCCCGATTATGAGCAGGAACGGCATGGCGACCGGGAATATCATGGAGTTTGCCAAAGCAATCAGCGCTATTCCCCAAGTTACGCCGCAGCCTAGAAGCAGCATGCCACGCCTGTTGAACCCGCGTACTCCTGCCAGCCCAAGCGTACCGATTAGCGCGCCAACGCCCATCATCGTCATCAGGATGCCGAGGTCGGACGAGTTGACGTTCAGCGCCTCGCGCGCCCAGACGGGCAGCAGCGCGAATAGCGTGAAGCCGAATAACGACGGCAGGAACGCCATCATTATCAGCCCGCGCAGCTGCATGTCTGCCCACACATAGCGCAGTCCCTCGAATATGTCCTTGCCTACGCTCTTCTTCGCATCCTTCCGCGCCTGCACGGTGTTCGTCTTCACCATGAACAGAGACAGCACGGCAAACACGTAGATGAACGAAATGAGATAGAACACGCCCGATGTGTCGATGAATATGATGAGAAAGCCAGCCACCGCCGGACCGACAATGCGTGTCAGGTTCATCGCGGAATTGTTGAGTGCGACGGCGTTCATCAGCTTGGTTTCCGGCACGATGTCCGAGATGAGCGCTTGACGGCTAGGCATGTTTATTGCCATCATCGAGCCGTTTAGCACGCCGATGATGAGCACTGCGCCAAACCATATTGTGCCGCTCGCGTCCAGCATTGCCAAAATAAAGGTCAATACGGCGTTCACGGTCTGGCTGATGATAACGAGATTCTTCTTGGGGAATCGGTCGGCCAACGCGCCGCCAACCAGCGATACTATCGTCATAGGCGCGGCAAACGACACCATGACCAGAACCAGCGCGAGTGGCGAGTCGTTCTCCAGACGCAGAACCAGCCAGCCGCGCGTTATCATCTGCATGTTCATCGCCATAAACGAGATGAACGACCCGACCCATATCCAGCGGAAATCGGAAATCTGCAGCGTCTCGAATATCGGCGACGACAGTATCGAATCTCTGCGGCTACCGCGTCGTCGGCGTGGCGCATCGGCAGCAGGCGGAGCCGTTTTTGGCTGCGCTGCCGTCTGCGTGGCAGGTGCGGCTGGCGCCCTTATCGCGTCCTGTGCCAATATCTATGTCCTTCTAAGTCAGGCATTCTATGTTGTGTGGACATTTGCGTCATTCCCGTGAAAACGGGAATCCAGATGCTCAGAATGTGGCCCCTTTTGTCTCATTGACACCGTTTGCAAGCACTGGATTCCTGCTTTCGCAGGAATGACAGGATGTAATAATGGACTGTCAACATAGCCTAGTGGTGGTGACTTGAACTGCCTGATATGTGCAGCATATTTCAGGATTTGCTTTGCAGTGTAAGCTTTATGCCAACGCAATCGCAACTAACGCCACTTGATTATCAACATCGCTTGCAATAATAATGCCCCTATCACACCCATCACATTCATACCCATCACACTCCAGCGGCGCTCGAGGCAGCAGATGACGAAGTTCCTGACATTTGGTGAAACAATGGGACAATACAACGCGGACTTCATTGGCGTCTATGGTGATGAAGGCGCGTATATGCTGGATTGCGCCGGAGCTGAGTCCAATGTCGCCGTCGGACTGCAGAAACTAAGTGTCGCAGGAGTGGAAGCGGTGTGGGTCAGCAGGCTGGGCGACGACGAAGCAGGCAAGTTCGTGCTTGACGAATTGGACGGACGGATTTGCGTAAAGGCTCAGCGACACCCCGGCGAGAAGACCGGCATCTCGTACCTGAATCATCACAAAGACGGCGAGCATTTCAAGACTTACTTTCGCAATGGCAGCGCGGCGAGCCGCTTGACATTCTCCGATGTCCAGCCGCATCTGCAAGACGCGGATATTCTGCATGTTACGGGCATCACGCCGGCGCTCAGCGACACCTGCCACGATGCTGTGATGCAAGCAATGCAGTATGCGCGAGACAGCGCAATCACCGTCAGCTTCGACCTAAACTACCGCGAGCAGTTGTGGTCGCCTGCGGAATGTCGGCCGGTACTTGAGCGCATGGTGAAATACGCCGACATATTCAAGCTGGGACACGATGAAGCGGAGGCAATTTGGAGCTGGGATTGGAGCGCGGAAGAATACGCGCGCTACTTCCAAGCCATGAACGGCGGTCTAGTCGTTGTAACGCGCGGGATGGAAGGCGCGGTTGCGTTCGATGGCGCAAATCTGCTTGAGCACACAGGATACACCGTCGATGTGGTCGATCCGGTAGGGGCAGGGGACGCATTCGTCGCGGGGCTGCTTGGTGGCATTCTTGAGTGGTCGGATGGGCGCGGTTACCTGGGACTTGACGCGGCAGCGCGCGCGCCGATGCTCGAACACGCGCTTGAAGTGGCGAATGTGTGTGGCGCGCTGACTTGCACACGGCACGGCGACACTGCGGCGATGCCGTCGATGTCGGAAGTGCGCGAATTCGTCGCAGCGAATCGCTGATCTATCGCCAACGATTCGCTGCGAATGTAGTGCGGTACTGGAAATAGATGGAGATACGCGCGACTAGCGTATTAGCTGGCTTAGCGTTTGCGGGAAGGCTTCCTGCGCTCGCGCCATAACCTCTTCTTCGGTCAGACTACCCATTGGATGTCCTATGACGGCGTATTCGTAGCCCGGCATCGCCAGCAGGTTCGTCATGGCGCGCGCCTGCGTGTTGAACGGCTTCGTTACCAGCACGGAGCAGGGAATACCCAGCCTTTCGAGTGATGCTGCGTCCTGCATACAGCAGGATGTGCAGCTCCCTCATTCAGCGGTTGCGGTAATCACCACATCGCACCGTTCCGCAAGGTCGGCAATCATCTCCGGCGGCGCAGGGACGCGATGGCTGCCCTTGTTCGCCTCTACGATTTCCTTGATGGCATACTGCTCGCCGACTAAGCCCGCGACATCGCGCAGCAGCAGTTCGGAGTTCGGCTTGTTGTTCGACAGCAGCCCTATGACCAACCCATCTAAACTTGCGGGTCGGGTTGCGATGCCTGTGTCTTCGTGCGTGCTGCTGCCGCGCGGGTCTAGTGTAACCAGTTCATTTTGTTGCGCCATTGCGTTCACCTTTATGTTTGGATTTTCTTGGTGATGGATATGACATCACCCCACGCGCCGATTAGCATCGCGAAAGGACCTGCATCGCCGCCCGCGCCAACGACGGTTATCTCGTTCGTGCTTGAGACGACCGGGATGCGCCTGTCGAGGTCGTCGCCCTTGTACAGCGTTATGCGGCGGTGCTTTTCATTCAGCTCTCGTCCCGTGCGCGTGCCGCGTTCTAGCACGAAATCCTTGATGCGCTGTTTCGACCAGCCGGCATGTCGAATATAGTTCATCAGCTCTGGGCTGAGCACGAGCACGAATTCGGAGTGCCGCTCACCCAGCACTATCGAAGCGTCCGCCGCAATGCTTAGGAAATCTTCGGGCGCGCTTTCGTTCTGTGTGTTCACCTGCACGGGCGAGTTCGCGGCGAACACCGTTACCGTGCTGTCCGAGTCGGCGTATCCCTTCTCAACGCGCAGTGGTTCCCATGGTATAATATCATCGTTCTCTGCGAAGCAGAACGAATACTTGCCGGGATGCCCGAAAGTGCTCTTGTCCATTCCGTGCGGCACAGAACCGTAGGCATTAATCTTGATTAGCCCCATCGCGCGTCCGATGGTGGCATTCGCTCGGAATCCGTGTCCCATGGCAACGGTGCCGGAGTTGATGCCGATGCGCTTGGCGATGTCGCCGCTGACGATGACTAGCACGCCCACGCCATTGGTCGATGTGCTGTTCGCGTGGAAGTTGAACGGCCCTTCGGATACCGCTTGCACTGCCGCCACGACGACCGGCATATACTCGGGCTTGCATCCTGCCATAACCGCGTTGATGGCGACCTTCTCCGCGGTGAAGTTGACGCCGCGCACGCCCTCTTCGGCTATGACGTCGGACGGCTGCATCCCCACATAGTCGAGCATCGCGTGGACTTTCGCCTCGGTGGGCGGCACGACGGGCAAGCCGTCACCGATTCCTTCGGACATGTAATACTCTTGCGCGTCTTCATAGTCCGTGTGCCGGACTCTCGCCGATGTAAGATTGCTCATCTGCTGCCATTCTCCGGCGGCTGTCGCTCGCCGCCGGTGTCCGCCGACCAATGCCTGATGCCGTATGCCTAGTGCCGTGTGTCGTATAGCGATGCTTTCTCTCCAAAGCTACGCCGCGCCGACCTGTTCCTTGATGAAATCGCCCATCTGCTCCATCGCTTGCTGACCTTCGGGCAGGAACGGCGCGAACCAGGGCCAGATGTGCACCATGTCTTCCCAGATTTCCAGTCTGCTGTTCACGCCGGCTGCTTCGGCCTTCTCGTGCAATCTCACCGCATCGTCGAGCAGTACTTCCGCGGTGCCGACGATAATAAGCAGCGGCGGAAGTCCGGTAAGGTCGGCGTATAGTGGCGCGGCGAGTGGATCGCGCCTGTTGCCGTCGCCCAGAAATTGCGACGCCATGTCCAGCAAACCAGCCTCCGAGACCGTCGGGTCCACGCCTGCTTTCGTCTTCATGGACTCGCCGGCGCCTTCCATATCAACCCACGGCGATATGCACACACCTGCGGCAGGCAGCGGGTCGCCGGCGTCTCGCGCCGAGAGCAGCGTGGCAACTGTGAGACCTCCGCCTGCGGAATCGCCCGCCACGATGGTCGTCGATGGGTCTGCGCCGTTTTTCAGCATCCAGCGGTATGCGGTGTGCGCGTCTTCCACCTGCGCGGGATGCTTGTGCTTCGGCGCGAGCCGGTAATCGATTGTCAGCACACGGCAACCGCTTGCACGCGACAGATTCGCCGCCATGCCACGATGGCTCTTCGTGGAACCCATGACATAGCCGCCTCCATGCAGATAGAGAATCGCGCCGTTGCCTGCATCGGCTGTCGTCACCCATTCTGCGGGTACGCCATCCGCATCAATCGCTTCAATGAAGATGCCGTCGAGGTCCTCAAATCTTGCGCCCATCATGTTGATGCCCGCGCGCCGCTCTTCCAGCGACGGAGGCGTCTCCGCGAATATCGCCGCGCGTTCCGCGAACATCTCCAGTAGTTCCTGCAGTTGTGCGCTTGCCATGTTGTTCTCCTGTTCTGCTAGTTCTATGCCTTGTAAATGTCATTACTTTAATTATCGGCGCGGTTGAACCTGTATTTCGCACGATTATATCGTTCGGAGTGCGAAGTGCCAAGTTGAGGCGAGCGGCTGGAAGGCCTTTTGATTACATTTTCTTTGCCACGATGCTCCGCACTACTTCCTTGTCATTTCCAGCGTAGCGAGAAATCTGAAATCGCTGACTGTGGTAAATCTTGTTTGTTTGCCTAGATTTTAGTTCCTTCACTCCGTGTAGGGCGATAACCGAAAGACCCTGAATAATCCGCCGACACCTGTTCCCTGTGCGCCGCACTTTAATATGATATGATTTGCGCGCGTCTAGGGGCTGATTTCTTGCTGATGGGAGTTCACATTGGCGCGCCGCAACTTTTCCATGATCGACTACTTCAATCGCCGTGCCGAGTGTTGGACGCCGCGAATGTCGTTTTGTGGCGAAACGCTGGCTGATTGGCTGGAGTGGCGCGCTGTCGCGCAGGCAAAATTGCTTGAACTGCTGGGCGATTTTCCTGAGCCGGTTGATCTTGCGGCGGAAGTCATCTACTCAGTCGAAGAAGACGGCATTATTCGCGAGCGCGTAGTATTCGACTCGGAAGAGCACATGTCCGTGCCGTGCGTGGTGCTGAAGCCTGCCGGCATGCCGCACAATGGCAGCGCGCCGGCGATACTTTGCAGCCACGGTCATGGTCCGTTTGGCAAAGAGCCTGTCGCGGGCAACGCATCGTCCGCTCCATTGCGCGAGAATATGGCGCGGCACAACTACAACTACGCCGAGCAGATGGCGCGCAGAGGCTATCTCACCATCAGCCCTGACCTGCGCTGCTTCGGCGAGCGAGCGGACGGCGCGGACCCATATCCCGGCCGTGACAGGTGCAATGTCAACTTCGTGCGCGGCGCGATTATGGGCGTGTACACGCTGACGCTGAACATTTGGGATATGATGCGCTGCATAGATTACTTGCAAGGCAGGCCGGAAGTCGATCCCGACAGAATCGGCATGATGGGACTGTCGCAGGGCGGCACGATGACTACCTTCACTGCGGCAATCGAGCCGCGAATCAAGGCGGCGGACATTATGGGCTATGTCAATCCGTGGGCGGGCTTCGGCATAGCGGACGCGGACTTTTGCGGATCGCAGATCGTGCCGGAAATCTATCGATACTTGGATACGCACGACATCGCCGGACTCATCGCGCCTCGTCCGCTGCTGCTTGAGATGGGCGTCCACGACACGACATTTCCGATTGAAGACTTACTGAAGGGCTACGAAGGCGTCAAGCCGATTTATGCTGCGGCGGGCGCGTCTGAAAGTCTCTGGGCGGACATTCATCCCGGCGGACACGCCTTCGCCGCGAACAAAGCGTTTGACTTTTTCGACGAATATCTATGACGAATGCCAATGGGCTGGGCGGATGGCACGATGTACAAGAATCCGCTCACACCCCCAATCCTAACCTTCCCTCGTCAAGGGAAAGGGACAATTTGAACGACAGAGGAGAGAACTATGGACTTGGAACTCGTTGGCAAGAAGGCGCTCATAACCGGCAGCAGCCGCGGCATAGGCAAGGCGATTGCGGTGGAACTTGCCAAAGAGGGCGTTGACATTGCCATTGCCGCGCGCAATCAGGACACGCTCAATACGACGGGACGCGAGCTTGCGGCGCTCATGGGTAGCCCAACCGCATTTCCACGACCTTTCGGACCCGGTCGCAGCGCCAGACGCTACGAAATGTCAAATTCAGGCAGACGGCTCGTCACCATGCAGGCGGACACCACCAGCGATGAGGATGTGCGAAATTTGGTCGCCATCGCCGCTGAGGAGCTTGGCGGCATCGATATTCTCATCAACAATGCGGCGGCGCCCGGCGGCTTGGTCGGCGGCGGCTTGGAATACGCGAATACCGACGACCTGCTAATCGACATCGACACCAAGGTCGTCGGCTACCTGCGCTGCGCGAAGGCGGCTGCTCCGCACATGCGGCGCACAGGTTGGGGACGCATCATCAACATAGGCGGCTTGGCGGCGCGAAACGCAGGCACATACAGCGGTCTGCGCAACCTGTCGCTGGTGCACATGACGAAGACAATGTCCGCCGAACTTGGTCAGTTTGGCATAACCGTGAATGTCATACATCCCGGCACGACGATAACCGAGCGGTCAGTCCCGATGTACGAAGCGCAGGCTCAGCGCGAAGGCACGACGCGCGCCGAAGTGGAAGCGCAGGTCGCGTCCGGCATCGCCGTTGGCCGCATCATCGAGGCATCGGAAGTAGCCTATGTAGCGGCGTTCATTGCATCGCCCAAGGCCGGCGCGATAACCGGTGAGGCGATTGCGGCAGGTGGCGGAGCCGGAAACGCCGTGCATCAGTAGAGAATCTACATCAAAGAACCTGAAGCGATACACAAGATAAGCAAGATAGCGCGCCAACGGCTCCGTTTCCGATTTCTGTTGGCAGCGAATAGCGGTGCCTTGTATAATTGTAATAGATGATATTGAGTTCATAGTTCTGCAACACATCCAGCGAAGAGGTGTCATAGATGGCGAAGCAGTTTCGAGACCGAGAAGAAGCATGGCGGCAGCTACTCGATGGAATAGGAACGCTGGCGAGAGCGGTAGGGTCCACACTGGGACCGAGCGGGCGCAACGTGGTGCTTGACCAAGAGTTTGGTCCGCCGCAGATTTGCAGCGACGGCGTTACCATCGCCAAGGAAATCGAGCTTGAAGAGCCGTTCGAGAATATGGGCGCGCAGCTAGTCAAGGTTGCCGCCAGCCAGACAAACGACGTGGTAGGCGACGGCACTACGACTTCGACCATTCTCGCGCAGAGCATCATTCAGCAGGGCTTCAAGAATATGGCAGCCGGCGCGAACCCGATGGCGCTCAAGACAGGCATCGACCTCGCGGTCGATCTGATGAAATCTGAGATAGCGAATATGTCCGTGCCTGTGTCCGGCTACGAGCAGATACGGCAAATTGCGGTGCTTGCGGCGCACGAAGACGAGATGGGGACACTCATCGCCGATGTGCTGAACAAGGTCGGCGCGCAGGGCACCATCACTGTCGAAGAGTCACGGACGATGGGCTACGAGACCGAGTATGTCGAAGGTATGGACATTGACCGCGGCTATCTCTCGCCGTACTTCGTAACCGACCAGGACAAATTGGCGACTGAAATTGACGAGCCGTACATCCTGCTTACATCCGAGAAGATTTCTTCGATTTCCGACATCCTTCCGCTTCTTGAACAGATGAGCGCGGTCAGCCGAAACATCGTCATCATCGCTGAGGATGTCGATGGCGAGGCGCTCGCGACGCTGGTCGTCAACAAGCTGCGCGGCAACCTTAACGCGCTCGCTGTGAAGGCGCCCGGTTTCGGCGAGCGGCGCAAGGCGATCCTCGACGACATGGCGATCTTGTTCGGCGCGAATGTTATCAGCGCCGAAATCGGCCGCAGCCTGGACTCCGCCACGATTGAAGACCTCGGACGCTGCCGCAAGGTAATCGCCACCAAGGACGACACGACATTCGTCGAAGGCACGGGGAATCCGCAGGACATCGAGGCGCGTATCCACCAGATTCGACAGCAGGCGTTGGAAACCACATCCGACTACGACCGCGAAAAGCTTGAAGAGCGAGCAGCCAAACTCTCGGGCGGTGTCGCCATCCTGAAGGTTGGCGCGGCGACGGAGATCGAGTTGCGCGAGAAGCGCGACCGCTTGCAAGACGCACTATCGGCAACGCGCGCGGCTATGGAAGAAGGCATTGTGCCCGGCGGCGGTACTACATTGCTCCGCGCATCGCAAGCAGGACGTGGCGAGATAGACGCGGAGGGCGATGTGCGAACCGGCGCGGACATCACATTCGCCGCCACCGAAGCTCCGCTCACGCTGATTTCGGACAACGCCGGCTACAGCGGCGTGGTCGTGCTGGACGATGTACGCAGAGGCGAGGGCGACTACGGCTTCGATGCGGAGGATGGTGTGTTCGGCAGCATGTTCGAACTGGGTATCGTTGACCCGACGAAGGTCGTCAGGTCGGCGCTAGAGAACGCGGCGAGCGTTGCGGGCATGATTCTCACCACCGAATCGCTCATCACCGAGCTGAACCCGCCGAAGCTGCCTGCGCCCTACGACGACTAGGCTTAACGGCGGTATCGCGGAAACCGGGGCAGGTGTTGTGCCTGCCCCTTTTTGTTCGCGCGAATTACATTTGATATAATTCTTCGCAGGGACGCGAGAGAAGGGTGTGCCCGCCTGAATTGTTCAGAGTGGTGTTTGACTGCTAACCGTTCCGGGATATTGGCGTTCAACTCTGTGGAGGCACTAGGTTATGACGACTGCCGAGCAGAATACTAAAACTAGCGCGAGTAACGGTGCCGATGTGAGCATCGAAGTCAGCGGCGTGTCTAAGTTCTTCGGCGAACTTGCGGCGGTGAACGACCTAACTTTCAGCGTCAGGAAGGGCGAAGTCGTGGGTTTTCTGGGGCCGAATGGCTCCGGTAAAACGACCACGATGCGTATGCTCACTTCGTTTTACACGCCCGATGTCGGCGGCATTAACATCGACGGTCTTGACACGAAAGACCACGACATCGCCACGCGCGAACGAATTGGCTATCTGCCCGAAAACAACCCCGTTTACGCCGATCTGCTGGTAAGCGAGTACCTCGATTTCGTCGCCGACCTGCGCGGACTGACCAAGCAGGGCAGGCGCGAGAACATCGCGCAGACGGTTGAAGAGACAGGCTTGCAGGATGTCTATATGCGTCCAATCGGCCAGCTCTCCAAGGGGTACAAGCAGCGCGTCGGCTTGGCGCAGGCGATTGTGCATCGCCCGTCCATCCTCATTCTTGACGAGCCGACGGAAGGGCTTGACCCGAACCAGCGCCTGACCATCCGCGATCTCATCCGATCGCTTGGGCAGGAGCGCACGGTGATGCTCAGCACGCATGTGATGCAGGAAGTGGAGAACACCTGCGAGCGCATCCTGCTCATCAGCCGCGGCAAGCTGGTCGCCGATAGCACGGTGAAGGAACTGCTGGAGCGCGCTCAGGGCATCCGCACGGTGCACATCGAAGTTGAGGGCAACGATGTGGAACGACCGCTAACCGCGCTAGACGGAGTGGCTGATATCGAGCGCCACGAATCGGTGGACGGCAGAAAGCGCTACACGATTACGGCGGACGGCAACTCGACCGATCTGCGTCCGGACATATTCCGCCTCGCCAAACAGCGCGACTGGGTGCTGTGGGAACTGCGTGAAGACCGCGCGCGGATGGAGGATGTGTTTGTGTCGCTGACTGCCGCCGGGCAGCAGGCGCAAAGCTCGGAGGACAACGAATAACCGATGCGATCTTTCCGCGCGCTCATCCGAAAGGACCTGAAAGGCTACTTTGACCAGCCCACGGGCTACATTCTCATTGTAGTATTTCTCGCGCTGCTTTCGTGGTCTTTCTTTCGCTCCGCATTCGTAACATCTGAGGCGTCGTTACGCCCGTTGTTCACGGTGGACTTCGCCGTGGAAAGTCCGTCTATCCCGTGGCTGCTCGCACTGCTTGTGCCCGCCGCCACGATGCGCCTTCTCGCCGAAGAGCAGCGCGACGGCACTCTGGAAATCCTGCTGACTCAGCCCATTCAAGGATGGGTCATACTTCTCGCCAAATTCACAGCGGGGCTCGCGTTCGTCACTATCGCGGTTCTGTCCACCATCGGCATACCGCTGTCGTTGATGACGGCGGGCAACCTAGACTGGGGCGCGATTGTCGCGCAGTACATCGGCAGCATATTCTTGGCAGCGTCGTTGGTGTCCATCGGGCTGTTCACATCCAGCCTGACGCGCAATCAGATTGTGTCGTTCATTTTAGGGCTGTTCGTAACACTCGTGCTGATGCTGCTGGGTTTGGACGCGGTCGGCGTTACGCTGCCTGGGCAGTTCGCCACGCTGCTCCAATCGCTCAGCCCGGTCACGCACTTCTCCAGCATCGCGCGCGGGGTAATCGACCTGCGCGATGTGCTGTATTTCGTGGCAATCGTATCGACATTCCTCAGCGCGACATTCTTGAGCGTACGCGGACGGACGCTTAGCCATCGCACAATACAGTATCGCAACTTGCAGCTCGGCACCGCCGCGCTCATAGTATTGAGCATCCTTGTCGGCTGGTTCGGCGCATCCGTGAAGGGGCGCCTAGACCTGACCGCCGACAAGGTGTACACGCTCAGCGACGGAACAGAACAGATTCTGTCCGGCTTGGACGACTTGCTGACCATAGAATTGTACGAATCGGCAGACCCGCCGGTGCAGGTTGACCTAGTTGCCCGGGACATCAACGACTTTCTCGAAGACCTTGCGGGCAATTCCGGCGATGTAACGCTGGTGCGGCGCTTCCTAGATTTTCAGGAATTAGAACAGGCGCAGCGGGCGTTGGAGAGCGCGCAAGACGCCGTGCTGAACGCCGACAGCGAAGAAACCGCTCTCGCCGCACAGACCGCGCTGACATCCGCGAACAACGCCTATCGTGAGGCGCAGGACACGGCGCGCAAGGCACAGCTAGCGGGCATCGAGCCGCAGCAGTTCAATGTGCAGACTCCAAACGGCTTGGAAATCAAGAACGGCTTCTTAGGCTTGGCGATGACATACACCGACAGGCGCGAGGTCATACCGTTCATTCGCTCGCTTGACGGCTTCGAGTATCGCGTTGCCACGCTCGCCTACAATATGTTGCAGCAGGATGTCGAACGCAAGACCATCGCGTTCTTGACAGGGCATGGCGAAAAGCCGCTGGAAGAGAATTTTAGGGAACTGGGCAGACTGCTTTCGCAGCAATACAACCTAGCCGAGCTGCCGTCCGACGGCGAGACGCCGCTGGATTTGACCGGAGTTGATGTGCTCGTCGTCGCCGGCCCGACGCAGCGCATGTCGGCGCAGGAATACGAAGCGATAAACGCCTACCTGCAGAACGGCGGCAAATTGCTGGCGCTCGTCGATCCCGTATTCGTAACGCCGCAGCAGATGGCGGCATTCCCCAATCAGTTCCACTTCGGCGACTTCCTGGAACCGTATGGCATTTTGGTAGAAGATAATCTCGTATTCGACTTGCGCTCGAACGAGACGATTACGCTCGGCACCGTGATGCTGCCGTATCCGTATTGGCCGCGCGTGCCGACCGTTGACCGCAAAGTTGCGGGCGATGTCGAATCCGTTCTGATGCCGTGGTCGAGTTCGCTGGGCATCACCGACTCGCAGGTCGGCAATGTCGAAGTGATCCCACTAATGCGCACATCCCCGTTCGCCTCGGTTGACTATGCGTATGGCGATGTATCACCTGAATCCGAGCAGCTGGATGTAACCGACCGTCAGCTTTTCGAGAGCGACATGGGTGTGGCAATTGAATCGCTTGAAGCGCGGCAGAACGGCGCAAGCGCGTTCAGGCTGGTGGTCGTCGGCGACTCGGACTGGCTCACCGACCCGTTCGTCAATCAGGCGCAGGAAAATCTCGCACTCGGTCTGAACCTAATCGACTGGCTCGCGCAGGAAGAGAACTTGGCGGAGATTCGCTCCAAGGTCATTACGACGCGCAACCTGACATTCAGCTCGCCGACGCACCGCAGCGTTGTGCAGTTGGCGAATGTCGCGGGCATTCCGATTGTGTTCATCGCGCTAGGCATTATCCGCTACGTTACACGGCGTAGAAAAGGGTTAAGGACGTACATTCGTGGGGAGTAAACAGGTAGGCTATGTCCTCATAGCCTTGATCGCGATTGGCGTCGTCGGGCTGGTGATACGGCTGATTGCCGCCGGCTCGAGCGAACTTACGCTCGAGGGCATACTGCCCGTATCGCCGGACGTCATCGACCGCGTTACCATAACCGCGCCCGCACCTGTTGGCAGTGAAGCCAGATTGGACAAGATTAACGATGTCTGGCAGGTCGAGCGCGAGAACGCGTTCGTGCCGAAACTTAACCAGCTTTGGACTGCGGCTGCCGACATAGACGGCGCGCAGTTGGTCGCCCGCAATCCCGCGAGCCACGAGCGAATGGGCGTGCTGGAAGGGCAGGGCGTCAATGTGGCGTTCTGGCTGGGCGAATTCAAGCAGGAAGAGTTCATCGTCGGCAATTGGTCGCAGGAAGTGCGGCTGTGCTACCTGCGCAAGCCCGCGCGCAACGAAGTGTATGCCATTCCCTGCCCATTCGGGAACATCTTCGATTCCAGCGCAGACGGCTGGCGCGACCCCGTTGTGACGAGCATCCCCCGTGACGCTATCGAAGCAATCGAGTATGAGTACCCCGACGGCAGTTTCGTACTGCGCCGAGTTGAACGCGGCTGGATAGCAGAGAGCGCGGACATCCTAGAACCGGCGAATGTGTTCGCTGTCAACGCCGTGCTTGGCACGCTCGAAGGGTTCATCGCCAGCGGATTCGCGCCGGAGCAGGAAACAGAAAACCTGAACTTCACGGGACCGCAGGGCATATCGGTGCGCATCATCACCAACGAAGATTCAGGCTACCCGACCACGCGCGTCCGCCTGCTGCCGCGAGACGATCTATCACTCTACGCCACCACACCGCGAAGACCAAACGTGTTCCTGATGGGCGCTCGTGCCGCTTCCGGCCTTCTACTGACGCTCGACGACTTTATCGCCGCGCCGGGCCAGTAGCGCCGGTGGCGATTTTCCTGCCCTGTGCACTGTCATCAGCCGACCAGCCGCCGATTATTTGCATACTTGATTTTCTCGCTCTTGTCGTTCCGAGCAAAGCGAGGAATCCAGAATCGTCGCGCCTAACCGTTCACGAACTTGAGCAGCCTTAGCTCGAATTACACAGTTCAAATTGACACGCTGCTAATCGCCGTCATTGAGACCGATGACAAAATCGCTCAATACCTTGTCCGCACGATTGGGCAAGTGTTATCATGAGTCGGGCTGTAACCATCGCTTACCAGCGGCGGTTTGGCAAGCGCTCCGCAGTAGCTCAGTGGTAGAGCAATCGGCTGTTAACCGATCGGTCGTAGGTTCGAATCCTACCTGCGGAGCCAGATATCCCATCCCCACCAAGCGGAAGGCACCTACGATAAGTGCACGCACGCCAGAGTCTGTCCCGCAGTCGATTGCAAGCGACTCGCAATTGGCGGCGCTTGTCGATATTGCGCTGACACAACCCCGCGTGGCAGTTGACCTTGAGGCGAATGGCTTTCACCGTTATCCGGAGCATGTCTGTCTCGTTCAGCTCGGATTTGCTGACCGGGTATTTCTCATCGATCCCATCGCCATAGACGACATGTCGCCGCTTGGTGTACTGCTTGCTTCGCCGGATGTGGTGAAGATTTTCCACTCCGCCGACTACGATGTACGAAGTCTGGATAGGGATTGGTCGTTTCATATCGATCCGCTCTTCGATACCAGCATCGCTGCGGCATTCTGCGGACACACACGACTTGGTCTTGGCGCGCTGCTCAAGGATTGCCTCGATGTTGACATTCCTAAAGAAAAGAAGCTGCAAAGGGCGGACTGGACGGTGCGCCCGATAACAGGTGAGCTGCGAGAGTACGCGGCAGAGGATGTGAGGCATCTCGAACGCCTCGCGTACTTTCTTCACGATCGCCTCGACGAACTGGGAAGGGTCGATTGGGTGCGCGAGGAATGCGAGCGCCTTGCCAATGTGCGCTTTACGCACGTCGATGCCGAACACGCCTTCCTGTTGGTTAAGGGCAGCAAGGCGCTGAATGGACGGGAGCTGGCAATCCTGCGCGCGCTGCACGATTTCCGAGAAGACGAGGCGATAATGCGTGACCGTCCACCATTCAAGGTGTTCTCGGATGCCGCGATGGTGGCAATAGCCGAAGACCCGGAGTGCGACATATCCGAAATCAAGGGAATCGGCAGTTACGCCTATGGCAGACGTCGGTCATCCTTGCGAAGCGCGATTGCGATTGGCCTGGAAGACGACCCAGTCGAGCGTCCACGCATACCGGCGAAGCGTGGCCGCCCGCCAGGTCATTCAGGCATCGCGAGGCAGCTCGCAAGATGCTTCGCCGCCTAAAGCAGTGGCGGCTCGAAGTTGGACAGGATTTAGAAATCGATCCAGCACTAGTCTGGCCCGCCGCAAGCCTTGAACGGATCGCAGCCAACGAGGCTGCGTGCGAGTATGAAATGCATAGCGAACCAGTCCGCAACTGGCAGCGCCGTGAATTTGGCGATTCATTGTGCGAATTCATTGACGAAGCGAGAGTATAGCGCTGGCACTTGCGCAAAATTCGCCCCTTGCGGCTGCGAACCGTCAATTTACTTCCTTGAAATTCTCAATTTCGTGTCTTTATAATCCTAGAAGTTGTCGAGCTAATAGTGTAGTAGCCGTAAATTTCGAGGATTTTGAAGCACTCAATTCACTCCGCACCACTCTTGTCGCTATTGCTTGCGGTATTTCTGCTGTCGGCATGCACACGCGAAACGCCGCCGGTATTGCCCGGCACGCCGTCGGCGGACGGCGCATCCGCGCTAGAGGTAGAGCAGTCTGATTCAGCGCAAACTTCGCCACAACTGACCTCTCAGACCCCTTCTGCTACCAGCAGCGATTCTGAAGCGTCAACTGACTGTCGGGTAGGGCAGGTCGTTTCGCCGGGCGATAGTTGCACATATCCTGCCACCACAGAAGAGTTTCGCGTTGATGAGTCCGGCACGGCTTCCTTCCTATTCCTCAACGCTACGACGGTCCTTGAAGCGCAGAACGCCAGCATAAACGACCAAGCGTACAACTTCGCCGCCAGAAAGCAGGACGATGGCAACTGGCTTGTCGAAGTGGTCGGCGCACCTTCGGAGTCCCTGCGGGTTGCCGACCTTATTGCGACCGCGCAGCCCACAGCCACGCCATTGCCGACGACTGCGCCGGTGCAGCCGCTGACCGGAGGCTTGCCGACTCCGCCTGCCCTGCCAACTCGAGTTGCGCAAACGCCTGTGAGTTCCCCTACGCCAACGGTTTCGCTTACGGTTGTCGCAACGCCCGCTGCAAGTGTCATCGTGGGAACTACACCCACGCCAATGCCAACCACGCGCGTGCCGCTGGCACCTACCCCGACTCCGACTAGCACGGTGCAACCAACCGTAATAGTGCAGCAATCTACGCCTACGGCAGTTGCCGTTACAGCCATTCCGACTGCGACGCAAGTTAGCACACCTGCGCCAGCTCCTATTCCTACCAGTGAGCCGGAAATTCCCGCAGCCATTGGTGGGCATACGGTCTTGGTTGGTGAATCGCTTGTATTGGACGCGTCGAAGACATTCGCGGACACGCAGCGCGATGGCGCGCTACGCTACAGGGCAATAGTAAGCGATACTTCTGTCGTACAAGGGGATATTGACACATATACCGGGCTGCTGACGGTTACAGGCATCAGTGAAGGGGAGTCTTGGATTGCGTTGAACTTGTGTGTCGGAGGGGAATGTTCTGAGACGGACAATGTGGCGGTTCTGGTGAATGTTGTATATCGTAATCGGCCGCCGCAGGCAGTCAGCGGTATCGGCGATCAGCAAGTGCGTGTGGGCGAGACAATTGCGGCACCTCTGGCGCGGGCATTTTGGGACTTTGAGGCCGACAAGATTATCGGCTATCAGTTGTACATTGACGACGGCGAATTTGCAACGGGCAGCGTTGACCGATTTCGTCGCATCGTAGAACTTGTAGGCGTGCGGGAAGGCGATACGGCAGTGTCAGTCAGCGCCTGCGACTCGCACGGGTGCGGCGGCATCGCGGACGCGTTGCGATTCACGCTCACAATACTGCCGCCGCCCAACAATCCGCCGGTCGCGGCCGGAATCATCGACGACCATACGACCCGTGTAGGGGAGACGATTTCGATTGATGTTTCAACGCTGTTCGATGACCCTGACGGCGAGGCGATTGCGGAGTATCCGGTCTGGCATTCGGACGGCAAGGTCGCCGCACTACGCACGGACGCCGCCACGGGCATTTTGTATGCTACAGGCTTGTCGATGGGCTTTACGCTTGTTTCCCTTAGCGCGAGCGATGGCAAGAGTACTGCTGTCAGCGAAAAATTGCTATTCCGCCTTGATGTGACTGAGCCGCCGCGAATGCCTCCGACAGTCGTGGGCAAAGTACCTGACCAAACCGTGAAATTAGGAAGGTCGATTGATGTCTCAGTGAGCGACTCGTTCGAGGCGCCGGAGCGATACCGAGTCACGCGCTACGACTACATTCTGCAGAAGCCCGAAGTTGCCGAGGAAAGCGACATCTCGCGGGCAGGCATTCTCACACTAGAAGGCACGGAAAAGGGCAGAAGCGTGGTGTCGGTGCGGGCTTGCAGCTACGCGGGCTGCAGCGATTTCTCCGATCTGACATTTGTGCTGTTCGTTACCGATCCGGATGAAGAGCTGAATAAAGGGCCGGATGTTGTGGGCGCACTGCGGGACAGGACCCTTGCCGTCGGTGAGTTGGAAGTTCTGGACGTGTCGCTAGTCTTTGATGATCCGGACGATGACCTGATAGTAGATTACTTCTTCGAGGTTGATAAGCCGTATTTGGCGATTGGCAGCAGCATCACGAACACGGGCGTCTTGCGGCTGAAGGCGTCCAACATGGGCACGACGACGGTTTACCTAAGCGCCTGCGACGACGAGGACAACTGTAGCAACGAGGACGATTCGTTCTTTACGCTAACGGTGGTGGAGCCGTGAGCCCGGGTAAAGACAACGACAGGCGTTATGCTCTTGCCGCGTGCGCTTCGTCTGTCCCCGCGCTCTTCTAAACTGTGTTATTCCGAGCAAGAAGGGCTGAGAGTCAGGTTGCAGATGCGCAGCGCCAAGTTGATGCCGCGCCGATTGTCCCTTTGCCACTTAATGGGAAGTAAAGGCGCGAGACATTGACGAGATTCTCGTCACTCTAGTCGCTACGCCAAATGCGCGGACAACCACCGTTCCACTTCGCGCGCTGACATTCCCTTTCGCCGCGCGTAATCCTGCACTTGGTCTGTGCCGATTCGTCCTACGCCAAAGTATCGGGCTGCCGGGTGCGCGAAATACAAGCCTGCGGTGGATGCCGTGGGCAGAATGGCGTAGTTCTCAGTGAGTTGCGTGCCGATGCGCTGTTCGGCGTCCAGGATGCTCCACAGCGTGGCGTTCTCAGTGTGGTCGGGGCAGGCGGGGTATCCGAATGCGGGCCGAATGCCTTGGTATTCTTCCTTCAGCAGGCGCTCGTAGTCGAGGCGCTCGGCTGGCGCGTAACCCCAGAATTCGCGCCGCACGCGTTCGTGAAGCCGCTCACTGAACGCTTCCGCCAATCTGTCCGCGAGCGCTCTGGACAAGATTGCGTTGTAGTCGTCGTTCGCCGCTTCGCGTGATGCTGCGTATTCGTCGCCGCCGACTCCCGCCGTTACCGCGAACGCGCCGATGTAGTCCACGGTTCCCGCGTGTTTGGGCAGCACGAAGTCCGCTAGACAGAAGTCCTGCTGCGGCAAATTCGCGCGCTGACGAGACTTGTCCCACTGCTGGCGCAGGAAGTGGAAGGTCGCCAAGATTTCGCTGCGGCTGTCGTTCGTATAGACTTCCACATCGTCACCCACGGAGTTCGCCGGGAAGAAGCCTATCACCGCGCGGGCGGTCAACGCATTCTGTTCGATCATTTCGCGCAGCAGCGATTGGGCGTCGTCGAACAACTTCCGCGCTTCTGTGCCGTATGTCGGGCTGTCGAATATCGCCGGGTATGCGCCGCGCAGCTCCCACGCGCCGAAGAACGGCGTCCAGCTGATGTAGTCCACCAACTCGTCGAGCGGGTAGTTGTCGAATACCTTGGTGCCCTTTAATTTCGGTCGTGGTGCAACTATGGATGCGTCAATTTGCCAGCGCCGCGACCGCGCCTCTTCCAGCGAGAGCAGCTGCGACTGCGCCCTGCGTGACTCGCGGTCGGCACGGATTGCGGCATAGCGCTCTGCCGTCTCTTCCAGTGTGCGCTGCCGCGTGTCGTCGCTAACCAGTGCGTTCATTGTGGTGACTGACCTCGACGCGTCCCGTACGTGGATGACGCCGTTTGGGTATTCCGGCGCGATTCGCACCGCCGTGTGCGCGGGCGATGTCGCCGCGCCGCCGATGAGCAGCGGAATGTCGAATCCCTGTCGGTTCATCTCGCTCGCCACCGTCATCATTTCGTCCAGCGACGGCGTTATCAGCCCGCTCAATCCGACCACATCGGCGTCAAATTCGCGCGCGGCGTCGAGAATGTGCTGGAACGGTGCCATCACTCCCAGGTCGATGACCTCGTAGTTGTTGCAGCCCAGCACCACGCCCACGATGTTCTTGCCGATGTCGTGCACATCGCCCTTGACGGTGGCAATGACAATCTTGCCGTTGGAACGCAGAGCGTCCTCGCCGTCGTTCTCGGCGTCGATGTGCGGCACCAGCACGGCGACCGCCTTCTTCATCACGCGCGCGCTCTTGACCACCTGCGGCAAAAACATTCGCCCCGAGCCGAACAGGTCGCCGACGACATCCATGCCCGCCATTAAGGGACCTTCGATCACATGCAGAGCGCGCTCAGACGCGAGCCTTGCCTCTTCGACATCGCCTTCGATGTATGCGTCGATTCCGTTGACTAGCGCGTGTTGTATGCGCTCTTCAACGGGCAATTCGCGCCAAGAATCAGTTGATTGCTTGCCTGATTCGCCGTCGTCACGCTGTTGCAGCGTGCCACTTTCCGCGATTGCCAGCAGCCGTTCGGTGGCGTCGTCACGCCTATTGAGAATCAAGTCTTCCGCCGCATCGCGTAATGCCGGGTCTATCGCCTCATAGACTTGTAGCTGACCGGCGTTGACGATGCCGAAGTCCATTCCTGCCTTGATGGCGTGGTACAGGAAGACTGTGTGAAGCGCCTCCCGGACCGGGTCGTTGCCTCTGAACGCAAACGACACATTGCTGACACCGCCGCTCACATGCGAGTGCGGATAGCGGCGTTTCAACTCGCGTATGGCTTCAATGAACGCGACAGCGTAGTCGTTATGCTCTTCGATTCCGGTGCCAACGGCGAAGATGTTCGGGTCGAAGATGATGTCCTGCGGCGCGAAGCCCGCTTGTGTGGTGAGAATGTCGAATGAACGTGCGCAGATGGCGACCTTGCGCTCGACTGTATCTGCCTGCCCGTCTTCGTCGAATGCCATCACCACGACTGCCGCGCCGTACCGCCGTATCGTCCGCGCCTGCCGCAGGAACTCGCTTTCGCCTTCCTTCAGCGAGATGGAATTGACCACACCCTTGCCCTGAATGCACTTCAGACCCGCCTCGATGACGCTGAATCGGCTGCTGTCAATCATTACCGGCACGCGCGAGATGTCTGGTTCGGCGGCGAGCAACTTCAGGTAGCGCTCCATCGCGGCCTCAGAGTCCAGCATGCCCTCATCCATGTTGATGTCCAAAATCTGCGCGCCGTCTTCGACCTGCTGCCGCGCGATGGCGATGGCTTCTTCGTACTTGCCGTTGCGGATGAGACGCCTGAACCGCGCTGACCCGGTAACATTCGCCCGTTCTCCGATGTTTACGAAGTTGGAATCCGGTCGAACTTCAAGCGCTTCGAGACCGCTCAGGATTGTGTTCCCGGTAGCATCTGGACGGCGGCGCGGCGCGGCGCCGTCAACGGCGTTTGCGATTGCGCGCGTGTGCTCCGGTGTCGAACCGCAGCAACTGCCTACGATATTTGTCAGTCCGCTTGCGGTGAAATCGGCCATGTTGGCGGCGAAGTGCGACGCGGATTCGTCGTATTCGCCGAATTCGTTGGGCAGACCGGCATTCGGGTGGCACGATACGAAGTTCGGCGATACGGCGGACACCGCGCTCAGGAACGGCCGTATCTGGTCGCTGCCGAGCGAGCAGTTGATTCCCAGGCTGAGCAGGGGCATGTGTGACACGGACGCGCAGAACGCCTCGGCTGTCTGCCCGGAAAGATTGCGCCCGCTAAGATCAACGGCGGTAAAAGAGACCATTATCGGCACGCGCGTGCCAATCTCATCGCATACTGATTCGATGGCGCACAGCGCGGCTTTGGAGTTAAGCGAGTCAAAAACCGTCTCGACCATCAGGATGTGCGCGCCGCCGTCCAGTAGCCCTCGAACCGCTTCGGAATACGCAGCGACCATCTCGTTGAAAGTAACATCCCGGTATGCCGGATCGTTCACATCGGGCGATATGGACAGAGTCTTATTCGTAGGCCCGATGCTGCCCACTACGAATCGGGGCTTGTCCGGATTGCGCTGTGTGAATTCATCCGCGGTCTCGCGCGAAATCTGCGCCGCGGTCCGGTTTATCTCGTATGCATAGTCTTCTATACCGAATTCTACCAAGCCGTAGGTTGTTGCGGTGAAGGAATTCGTGGTCAGGATGTCCGCTCCGGCCTCGAGGTATTGCCGCTGGGCGTCTCGAATGATTTCGGGCTGCGTCAGGCACAGCACATCGATGCAGCCGCGTAATTCGTGGGTATGGTCAGCAAATCGTTCGCCGCGATATTCCGCCTCCGTAAGCCCCAAATCTTGCAGCATCACGCCCCACGAGCCGTCCATAACCATGATGCGCTCTTGCAGAATGCGCTCAAGTTCATCGGTGCAATCGTGGATGGCAGGCGTATCTGCCTGCTGCGTGTCCAACGCCGTGTTTGTCGTATCTGTCATTGAGTAGTCCGTATCTGCAGTAGTCGCGTTAGCATAGGGAAGAATCCCTTACTTCTTGACGGGAGGGAGACTTGAGAAGGCTACGAAGGATGAGTGAAAAGCGCCAACATCGCATTGACTGTGCCCTGTTAGCGATACTGCACTGCGAAAATACAGCGTTTCCTTTTCAGGTAAGAGGAAACGCTGCACCTTCACTTGCATCTGAAATATGTCTGATGAACTGCGCCTAGACGACGAGCGGCGTGCCTTCACGGTTTGCCCACTCGCCCATAGAGCCGTCGTAATTTCGCGCCCGGTCGTATCCGAGCAGCTTCAGGATGAACACGCCGTGCGCCGCACGGATGCCGCCCTGTCAATAGGTGATGATTTCTTTTTCCGGCGTCGCGCCCACCTCGGCGAGCATCGCCCGTAGTTCGTCCGCAGGCTTGATAGTCTGATGACTGTCGTCAGTGATGAAGTTCAGCCATTCAAGGTGAACGGCGCCGGGGATTCTGCCCGCGCGGGCGTTGCCGCGCGAATTGCTGCCGTCCCACTCGCCGTCCGAGCGCACATCAAGGAACACTACATCGTCGTTGCCCACATTGGCGACGCCGTAGTCCAGCGTGCAGACGAGGCTGTCGTTGGCGCGCGGCGTGAATGTAACACCCGCGTCCGCCGCCGCGCTGATGGATGTGGGGCGGCCTTCGTCGTACCACTTCTTCCAGCCGCCGTTGAGCACCTTTACATTCGTGTGCCCGTAGTAGTTGAGCACCCACCAGAAACGGGTTGACCACAATCCGCCGTTGCTGTCGTATGAGACGACGAGAGTATCGTCGCCGATGCCCATGCGCTCCATCAATTCTTTCATCGTGTCCGGCGGCGCGACTAGCGGATTTCCGCGTGGGTCGCCATCGTAGCCCGGCTCCTTGATGTAATGGTGTACCGGAATGCCCACCGCGCCCTTTATGTGCGCCCTGCCGTAAGCGTCATACGGATCGCAATCGACGATGCGAATGTCGGAGTTGTCCAATCGGGCTTCGAGCCAGTCGCCGTCAACCAAAATGTCTGGGTTCGCGTATCCCTGAGTCGTCATATCGTTGCCTCTAGCGTGAGTGAATCGTACCGAACCTTGTATTCTATACTATAGCAGAATTCGCGATGTTGGCGAATTAGTCAAGGAATCAATTAGTCGTCCGGATAGCGATACTCTCTTATGCCGCGCACTGTCAACCACACTATCAGCACGACGGCGATGCCGATGCCGCCGCCGAGTATCAGCGTGTTGTCCGCGCCGATTAGGTCGGACATCACCCCGACTTCGAGTGTGCCAAGGTTGTTCGCGGTCATGGCAGACACGGACGAGAAGCTGACGGCGCGTCCTCGCATGTTGTCCGATGTGGTGAGCTGCACTGTCGTCTGGCGCGTAGCCATTCCTACGGCGTCCGATGCGCCAAGCCCGGCAAGAATTATCAGCCCAAGCCACAGCGCTGTGGTGAAGCCGAGCGCGATGAGCAGTGACGCGTATATCAGCGTGGCTATGACGACCATCATGCCCTTGCGCCGAAAGTTCGTCAGGAACAGCACCGAGAATGTGCCGAGTATGCCACCTGCCGAGTTCGCAGCGTTCATGTAGCCTACGGTAACCGCGCCGCCCTTGAACAGCCTGTCCGCGAATAGCGGCAATATCTGCCGGTAATGGCTAACGATGGTTACGCCGATGTCCATCGCATACAAGCCGGGCAATATGGGATGCCCTTTGACGTATCGGAAGCCGTCGATGATGCGCTTGATGACCGAGCCTTCCTGCTGCCTGTTCTGCGGAATGCCCGAAGTGCGAATCAGCAGCGGCATTACAACGCTCGGCAGCGCTATGAGCGTCGTAATGCCAAATATGTAGGCGTAGTTGTTGTTGAGCAGATACACGGCTGCGGAGAACGCCAGCGGTGCCGCGACTGCGCCAATCTGGAAAGTCGCGGTGTTCAGCGCTACGGCGTGCATCAGGTGCGAGCGCGGCACGACATTCGCGGTCAACGCTGAACGCGACGGATTGCCCAGTGTGCTGGACACACTCAGGATGGCGGTCACAGCGTAGATGTGCCAAGGGCGCAGGCTGTCGGTTGCCGCGAGCACTGTCATCACGCCGATGAGCACAACGCTGACGAGCTGCGTGTATGCCATCAGCTTCTTGCGGTCGATTTGATCGGCAAGCGCGCCACCGTACAGGATTGCCGGAAGTTGCACCAGCAGTTGCACGCCTCCAAGCAACCCCAATTGCAGGCCCGATCCGGTGGCTTCATACAGCCACACGGCGCTGACCAGCGTTCGCATCTGCATCGTGAGCATCTGCGCCACGCCGGACAGCCACAGCATGCGGTAGTCGCCGTACGCGAGCGCAGACCACGGCATCAGCCATCGCCCTCGTGACGGAGGAGGCGGGCTGCCTGTGCTTGTACGCCCTAGCCCACGCCTTCTAACGAATCGCAACGGTCGCTCGAAGACGTAGATTGGTAATCTGACAATTCATTGCGAGGAATTATACTCGCGCACCGAACACTGGCGCAAAGAATTACTTGTACATGCCAAGCGATTTCTCAACTGGATTGAATCTCTACCCTCCAATGCCTACAATGGCAATATCGAAGCAGTCAGATACGACAAGCGGGTATCAACCATGAGCAGCCTCATAGACTCTGTAGCCAGCGCGATAGCCGACTTGGACAGTCGGCAAGTGCCGCAGCGTATTTGGCAGCGCGACCATACCGTCTGGAAGTCCGATCCGTCGGAGATTGTTGATAGGCTCGGCTGGCTCACCGTTGCGGGCGAAATGCGCGGGCGTGTCGCTGAATTGCAAGCCTTCACGGATGAAGTGAAGGGCGACGGCTATAGACTTGTCGTTCTGCTGGGAATGGGTGGCAGCAGCCTTGGCGCGTTGGCACTGCAGCGCCTGTTCGGCAGCGCGGACGGATACCCGGAACTGCTGGTGCTGGACACCACGATTCCGGATACCATCGCGGAGGCATCGCAGGCTATTGATTGCACCAAGACTTTGTTCATCGTCGCGTCCAAGTCCGGCACGACCATTGAGCCGAATATGCTCTATCGCTACTTCCGCGCCGAAGTCGAACGCGAACTTGGCGCTGCCGACGCCGGACAGCATTTCGCAGCGATATGCGATTCCGGCACGGCGCTAGAGCGCTTGGCGGAAGAGCAAGGATTCCGGCACGTTTTCACGAACCCGGCAGACATTGGCGGGCGATACTCGGCGCAATCGCTGTTTGGCCTTGTGCCTGCGGCTCTGATAGGCATTGACATCGCCGCGCTGCTGGATCGCGTAGTTGCGATGGGCGCTGCGTGCGCTCCGGGCATACCTGCGCGGGATAACCCGGGCGCGTGGCTTGGCGCTTTCATCGGCACGAATGCCGTAGCCGGTCGCGACAAGCTGACCGTCGTCTCGACGCCTTCGCTTGACGGCTTTGGATTGTGGGTAGAGCAGCTCTTGGCGGAAAGCACGGGCAAAGATGGCAGCGGAATCGTGCCGATTGCGGGCGAGCCGTCCCTCGATGTCGATGCCATCGGTGATGACAGGTTGTTCGTCTATGCGCGGCTGAATGGCGATGATACGGCGGACACTGACTCGTACATCGACCGTGTTGAGTCTGCCGGTATTCCTGCTGTCAGGTTGACGCTGGAAGACAGGCACGACATCGGCGGCGAGTTCTTTCGCTGGCAGTTTGCCACCGCGGTCGCTGGCAGTCTGATCGGCATTCACCCATTCGATCAGCCGGATGTGCAGAGCGCAAAGGACAACACCGAGCGCCTGCTCGCCGACTACCACACTACGGGAATAGCGCCATCGATAGATACCGTTGGCTCGCTGGTTGCACTGATAAACGAAGTGTGCGACGGGGACTATCTCGCCATTACCGCATTCGCTAAACCGACTGTTGAATTGGAATCTGCGATTGATCGCCTGCGCGGCAAGATTAGCGCGGCATGTGGTATTGCTACTACGTTCGCCTACGGACCGCGCTACCTGCATTCCACTGGGCAGTTGCACAAGGGCGGCGCGGGGAACGGGTTGTTTCTGCAATTGACGCAGCTTGACGGCGCCGATGTTACAATACCTGACGCGGCGTTCACATTCCGCACGCTCGCCGCGGCGCAGGCACAGGGCGACCTTAATGCGCTTGCCGCGCTGGGTCGTCCGGTCGCACGTATCAATCTGCCACGCGATGCGGCGCAGACTATATTCGACTTGGCGAACTGCCTTGACTGACGCGCATGAATTTCGCATTCCGGAGGATAGCATCTTGGAACTTGGAATGATTGGGCTTGGGCGAATGGGCGGCAATATGACCTTGCGCTTGCTGCGCAACGGGCATCGGGTTGTCGTGTTCGACCGGGATGAATCCGCTCGTCGAGCGGCTAAGAGTGGCGGCGCGGTCTCGTCAGGTTCCATCGAAGAGCTTGTGTCGCTGCTTGCGCCGCCTCGCGCGGTGTGGGTGATGGTGCCGGCTGGCGACACTACAGACAGCACGATAGATGCCCTATCCGGCGCGCTATCCGAGGGTGATACTGTAATCGACGGCGGCAATTCGAATTACAAAGACACGATTCGCCGCGCCGACGCCTTGCAAGCCCACGGCATTTCGATGTTGGACGCCGGCACGAGCGGCGGTATTTGGGGGCTAACAGAGGGCTATAGCCTGATGGTCGGCGGCGATGCTGATGCCTACGCGCGGCTCGAACCGATATTTCGCACGCTCGCACCGGGCGACAATATTGGCTATGGTCGTGTGGGGCCGTCAGGAGCGGGGCATTTTGTGAAGATGGTGCACAACGGCATCGAGTACGGGATGATGCAAGCGTTCGCCGAGGGCTTCGAGCTGATGGAAGCCAAGCAGGATATGGACTTCGACCTGGCGCAGGTCGCGCATATCTGGCGCTACGGCAGCGTCGTGCGCTCGTGGCTGCTTGATCTGACCGCGGCGGCGCTGGATGAAGACGGCGATCTGGCGGGCATACAGGCGTATGTTGAAGACTCCGGCGAAGGGCGCTGGACGCTCGAAGAGTCCATAGACCTTGCCGTGCCTATGCCTGTTATCGCAGCGTCGTTGCAGGCGCGCTTTCGATCGCGTCAGGATGCGCCGTTCGGAGCGAAACTGCTCGCCGCGATGCGCAACCAATTCGGCGGGCACAGCGTGCGCAGGACTGAGTGATGGGCATGCCAAGCACAAGCATCGTCATCTTCGGCGGCACGGGCGATCTCGCGCAGCGCAAGCTGATGCCCGCGCTGTTCGAGCTGACTTACCGCAAGCGCATACCGGACAACCTGCGGGTCGTCTGCTTCGCGCGGTCGGACTTCAACAGCGATTCGTACCGCGAGTTCATGTGGAACAAGGTCAGCGAATTCCGCGATCTTGCGGCGCAGCGCGACGCTTGGCGAGCGTTCGCGAGCCGCATCCATTACATTCGCGGCGATCTTGGCACTTCGGACGGGCTTGGCATTCTGAAGCGAGGTTTACAGACGCTCGACGGCGGCGCGGATGTTCCCGCGAACTGGCTATTCTACCTATCCATCGCGCCATGGCTATTCGAGACTGCGGTCAGAAACATCAAGGCGCAGGGTCTCGCGGCTGAGACGACGGGCTGGCGCAGGGTCGTCATCGAAAAACCATTCGGCAATGATTTGCGCTCCGCTGTCGAGCTAGACAATCTGGTCGGGCAGGTGTTCGACGAAAGCCAAGTCTATCGCATCGACCATTACTTGGGCAAGCACATGGTGCAGAACCTGCTGGTCTTCCGCTTTGCGAACGCGATTTTCGAGCCGCTGTGGAATCGCAACTACATCGACAATGTGCGCATCACCGTTGCCGAGGAGATTACGGTGGAAGAGCGCGGCGGATTCTACGACGAGTCCGGCGTCGTGCGCGATATGGTGCAAAATCATCTGTTGCAGCTGCTGACTTTGGTTGCCATGGAACCGCCGAACAACGCCGATTCCGAGTCGCTCAGGAACAAGAAGGTCGAGGTATTGCAAGCGATTCGCAAGCAGGACGGCTACGAGATGGCACAGAAT